>JACMLA010000337.1 GCA_014379815.1 Bryobacteraceae bacterium
ATCGTGGATTTCGCAAGCTCTTTGATTCGACTTACAGCCCGGTCTGCTTCGTCTATGTTTACGCCGGCGTCAGCGTAGCGGATGTGTTGTTCAGAGGACATGTCTTAAGTCTCACTTGAGAGTGGTTCGTTCACCAGTTTGATACAATTTCGCGAGAACGACGCAATTACTCTCAATGAACAGCAAATTCGATCACATTGACGCATGAAGGAGCGAGTATTGTGCGCCTTGTGATACAGCGCGTGCTGGAGGCGTCGGTCGAAGCGGAAGGTGCAATAACAGGCTCAATAGGACCTGGACTCCTGGTATTGTTTGCAGTCGAATCGTCTGACACCACCGCACAAGCCGACTACCTCGTGAAGAAGACTATTGGCCTGCGCATCTTTCCCGACGCCCAGGGCAAAATGAACCGAAGCGTCGCGGATGTTGGAGGCGCGGTGCTTGTAGTGTCGCAATTCACCCTGTTTGGTGATTGCAGCCAGGGATTGCGGCCGAGTTATAGCCGGGCGGCAACGGCCCAGCAAGCGAGTTCTTTGTACGAATATTATCTTGACAGATTAAGGCAGACAGGTATTCCGGTTCAATCCGGAGTATTTCAGGCGGCTATGAAAGTAACGCTGATAAACGACGGCCCCGTAACTCTGATTTGCGATTCAATATTGTCGTAACTTCAGATTTTTCTGGTAAGATCAGCCGTGGACCAAAAAAATTGGCCACTGACCGACGTGAGGTAGTTGCCAGGAAATGCCCCGCAATCAAGGAACTTTCACTGATCCAAACCTTCTTGAGGCTGCACTGGAAGGCTTGCTGCTTCAGAAGCAACGACTGGAAGCTCAGATTCAGGAGGTCCGCTCCCTGCTTGGCAAGAAGCGCGGGCCCAGAGCTTCGTCATCCGCATTAGCTGCTCCCGTTGCAGTAAGCCGGACTGCTACCCGGAAACGTGAGCTAAGTGAGCCGGCAAGGAAGCGAATCGCCGCGGCTCAGAAGAAACGCTGGGCGGAGTACAGACGTAAGCAGAGCCGGGGCGAGTAACTACCAGTCCCACTGATACTGTCGAATAACTTCCTCAGTTAATCCGTCTCCGACAATGTGTCCATTCTCAAAGAAGACGGCGCGTTGTGTTGTCTGCCGTGCAAACGAGGCGTCATGAGTAATGATGATCTTTGCCTGATCGAGCCGATTCAATGACCGGGCAAGCTCATCACGGCCGGGTGGATCAAGAAAAGTAGTTGGCTCATCCAGCACCAGTAACTCCGGTTGCATCACGAGAACTCCCGCCAGAGCCACCCGACGTTTTTCTCCTAAGCTCAAGTGCCAGGGAACGCGGTCGTATCCAGCGGTAAAGCCAAGCTGGGCCAGTTGTTCCCGTGCTCGTTGAAATGCTTCTGCGTCGGGAACACGCATGTTGCGCAAGCCGAATGCTACGTCGTCCAGGACGGTAGGCATAAACAACTGGTCATCGGCGTCCTGAAAGACAAGTCCAACGGACCGCCGGATCTTGCTGAGGTTGTGATTTGTTACCTGAAGCCCGCAAACAGTTACTTCGCCCTGCTGAGTCTGCAGCAAGCCGTTCAGGTGGAGTGCGAAGGTAGTTTTACCAGATCCATTGCGACCCAGGAATGCTACGGATTCTGATGCCTGGAGGGCAAAATCAACGTCGCGCAAAGCGATCGTTCCATCGGGATAAGTGTGTGAGAGATTGTGAACCGAGACAACAGCGTCAGACCCCATTGTAAGCTACGGAAGCAGCAGACCAGCGGTGACCGAAGCTACGGAAATCAGCAGGACTGCTGCTTCGGGTACGCCCCAGTTGCGTCCGCTTTCGGTACTAGGAAGTCCGCCAGTATAGCCCCGTGACAGCATGGCCCAATGCACTCGCTCTGCCCGCGAATAGGAGCGAGCGAACAAGACACCCAGACTTCCAGCTGCTGCCGGAAGGCTCGACGATCCACCTCGACACTGGACTGCGTCCCGCATCCGGAGAGCTTCATCAGTAAGCACGAACAGATATCGGTAAACCAGCTGAATGGTGTCGGTAAGAACCTCCGGCACACCCAAACCGGCGAGCGTACGGGTTAGCTCCGGTAACTTCGTTGTTGCTGCAAAGAGAATCAGCACACCCACCGACAACGTGCTTCGGACGAGGAGTAGAACCGCGCGCGCCTGGTCTCCGGCAAGTAAACTGAACACAACGAACATCATTGGCAGAGCAAGAATCGCGATAGTTCGAACCAGCAAGACTCCGGGATGAACCCTGGCCAGTATCAGTGCCGCCAGAATCAGGACGGCAACGCAGACAAAGGTAAGACTGCTGCCGGAGACAGAAACGCCTCCGAGTAAGATCAGCGCAGCCAGCAGACGTGCCCGTGCGTCGAGATTGTGCATAATTCCGTGAGAGGTACTGAGCGGTTCCGGGTCGAACCTGCGCACGTCACGCGCTCCTTCTGCGCAACAATCGGCTGACGCCTGCGATACAAAAGAAGACCAGCCCGGCTCCGGCTAATCCAGCTGACGATTTCGCGAAGGCCTGCACGGGGATCCCCTGCCATTCGTATCCCGCGAACGGAGTGGCTAACAGCTGCGTCTCCCGAGCGCTGATTCCGGCCTTGTTGGCGATCGTTTCGAGGCTGTCTGGTGCGGCAGAGGCAAACACGAATCCGGTACCCGCCAGAAGTACAGCAGTAATTCCTAATGCAACCAGACCAGCTGAAGGCCGGCCGGGCTGCACACGCGCTGGGCTGAGGCGTGCGATGGCTTCCACGACAACGACGGTGATGACACCTTCGATCAAGCCATTCACGACGAAAAGAATCAATGCTCCACCCAGCAATTGCTGCGGCATGGTAACGCTGGAAAGAACCAGTTGAGCCAGCGCACAGGACCCACTCAGAAGCACCGAGATCAGTCCCCCGAGAAACAGGCCAACACGCTGCCACTGTCCCCGAAAGAGGGCTATGGGTGCGTATCCGGCGAGGGAACCGGCAATGGCGATATTGAAAACGTTTGCCCCGAATGCCAGCAATCCTCCGTCCTGAAACACCAGCGCCTGAATCGCGAGGACTGCCGTCAATACGATGATTGCGGCGAACGGACCAACTGTAGCTGCAAGGAGTGCTCCACCGAGCAAATGCGCGCTGGTCCCTGGAGCTATCGGGAAGTTAATCATCTGAGCGGCAAAAACAAATGCACCCAGAATTCCGAGCAGAGGAGTTCGGCTTTCGCCGGGTGAGGTTCGGGTTTGGCGGGCGATCCAGCCCACAGCCGGAAGTGAAATAACGTCGAAGGCTGCCCAGACCGGAGTGGCCAGAAAGCCATCAGGAATGTGCATGTGGTTTCCAGCCCAAGTTAGCATGCCGCTATCCTGAAAAATAATGTCCGGACTCAACCTGCTCGTGATTGCTAAGCCCGGGGCGCGCCATCTTAGCGTGCTCGACAAACTGCCCGCCGAAACCGTGAGGACCATCTCACTGGATGAAAAGGAATTGCTCCTCGCGGCGCCGGACGCAGACATCATTCTGAATACGAACGCACGCGGTGAGCACTTACGGGCTGTTTTTCTGGCCGCGACGAAAATCCGATGGGTCCACTCCCTTTCGGCAGGCGTCGAGAAGCAACTCTTCCCGGAACTGGTGGATAGCCCCGTGCCTCTGACGAATGCCCGGGGAGTCTATCGGGAATCGCTGGGAGAGTTTGTCATCGGTGCGGCCTTATTCTTCGCGAAGGATTTCCGCAGGATGCTGAAGAGTCAGGAGCAAGCTCGCTGGGATCCGTTTACCGTTGACGAGATCAGCCGCCAGACGATGGGCGTTGTCGGTTACGGCGAGATTGGCAAAGCAGCAGCACAGCGTGGCAAAGCCCTTGGCATGCGCATTCTGGCGACGCGTCGACGACAGGCCCAGGGCGAACCCGATTCCATCGTCGACCAGGCTTTTGCACTCGAGCAGCGAGGCGACATGATCGCCGAATCTGACGTCGTCGTGGTGGCTGCCCCCCTCACTCCGGAAACGCGGGACCTGGTGGGAGTCCATGAGATTGCGCGCATGAAGTCAACCGCAATCGTCATCAACGTTGGCCGGGGACCGGTGATCAATGAACCGGCACTGCTCGAGGCTCTCCAGGAGCGCAGGATCAGAGGTGCGGCTCTGGATGTGTTCGACATTGAACCTCTCCCGGAAGGCCATCCATTCTGGCGTCTGGATAACGTGCTGCTGTCACCCCACTGCGCCGACAACACATCGGACTGGCTGGAACAAGCCACGGAATTTTTCGTTGGGAATTTTCACCGCTTCGTGAGCGGCGAGCCACTGCTGAATGTTGTCGATAAAAAGGCAGGGTATTGACGTGGTGGATCTTGCAGCGATTCGGTCAGCTTCGCAACGGATAGCGCTACTGGTGAAACGCACTCCGGTCATGACGTCGAGGCTCTTCGATGAAGCTTGCGGCTATCAGTGCTTCTTGAAGTGCGAGAATTTGCAGCGCGGCGGATCCTTCAAGATGCGGGGAGCCGCGAACTTTCTCCTGTCTATTCCGCCCGCGGATCTGCCGAACGGAGTGGTAGCGTTTTCCTCTGGCAACCACGCGCAAGCCGTCGCACTCGCAGCGGCCCACACCGGTACCTCGGCAACCATTGCGATGCCGCTGGACGCCCCGGCTGCAAAGCTCGCCGCCACCAAAGCTTACGGTGCCCAGGTAGTTCCGTATGACCGGTTTCGCGACGATCGGGAAGCAATCGGCCGCAAGATCGCATCCGAAACAGGCGCGACTTTGGTTCCCCCGTACGATCATGAGTGGATCATCGCCGGACAGGGAACGGCAGCTCTGGAGCTGCTGGAGGAAGTGCCGGACCTCGACGTGATTGTCGCCTGCGTCGGCGGTGGAGGCTTGCTGTCCGGAACCGCAACAGCTGCACTTGGCATTCGCCCAGCGATCAAAGTTTATGGGGCCGAACCGGAGCTCGCCAATGACACTTATCTGTCGCTTCGAGCAGGCGAACGGGTAGAGATTGCGCCGCCGGATACGATCGCCGATGGTCTTCGGCCGACCAAACCAGGCGCTGTGACTTTCCCAATTGTCCACAAACTTGTGGACGATATTCTCCTGGTCAGCGAAGAGGAGATCCTGCAAACTCAGAGTTTTGTCGCGAGCCGGATGAAGCTGGTCGTAGAACCGAGTGGAGCAGTCAGCGCGGCAGTGGCTTTGTTTCGTAAATTGCCGCTGGGGGTGTCTCGCGTTGGCTGCGTGTTCTCCGGAGGCAACGTTTAAAGCTCCAGCGAAGGTCGTGCACCAATACCCAGGTTGGGGACGTCTAACAGTTGCGACGATAATGGAGAAAGCTTAAGCTTTCCCCGAATACGTCTAACAGGTTCCGCCACATGAAGCAGTCGTTATTTTGTCTTGCACTGATCTCCGCAGTCGGTTCGGCTGCTCCTACGTCGAGTCCGTCGCGGCCCCGTGCCGGTAAAACGGAAATCCTGAAACTGGTGGACGTGAAGCCAGGCATGAAGGGCATTGCGTGGACGACCTTCGAAGGCGTCGCTCCAGAGGCTGTTCCGATTGACATGATCGGCATTTGGCGCAATGCATGGGGTCCGAAGCAGGACATTATTCTGTGTCGCATGGGTGGACGCGCGCTCGACACTGGCGTGGCTGCCGGCATGAGCGGAAGCCCCGTGTACGTGGATGGGAAGCTGGTTGGCGCAGTTTCGCTTCGCATTGGCTCTTTCACAAAAGAACCGATTTGTGGGATCACGCCGATCGAGTTGATGCTCGACATCAATCAGCTGGACTGGAGTCGCCCGTCCGATGCCCGGGTTCCGGGTGGGCAGACGCAACGCGCCGGGATCCCCATGCCAGGCGATGTTTTGGCGCAAGCTGTTGCGGCCGGAGTCTCTCAGGAGTTCTCTACTTCCCAACCACTACTGCAGCCCATTGACACGCCGCTGCTGTTCTCCGGCTTTCATGCCAGCACGCTGGAGCAGTTTGGACCAATGTTTCGGCAGCTGGGCGTTACGCCAGTACAAGGCGGAGCAAGCGCTGCTCTCCGGTCGGCCACACCTTCAGGAGACTGGCAGAACTCTCTGCAACCCGGCGATCCCATTGCAGGTGTTCTGGTCTCGGGTGATATGAGCATCACTGCTCTTGGGACGACTACGTATAACGATGGGAAACGAGTTCTTGGGTTTGGTCACCAGTTCCTGAATCTCGGTCCTGTGGACATTCCTATGGCGGCGGGCGACGTCCTGATGGTGCTTGGTTCGAGTTTTCAACCCGTCAAGCTTGCCAATGCGACGGAAGTCGTCGGCGCATTGAAGCAGGACCGCCATAGCGGCATTATGGGTGAGCTCGGCGCGACATCACAGATGATTCCCGTTGATGTGAAGGTGAGGACCTTTGGCGATGGTAACGATGTGAAGCGCGAAAGAAGCTTGCACTTCAACGTGTTCGTAGAGCAGAAATGGACGCCGTATCTGATGATGGCCACCTTGTTTAATTCCATCTCAGGCGTCAATGATTTTGCGGAAGAAGCCACATACCGCCTGACTGGCGACATACAGCTCGAGGACCAGTCGAGCATCAGCCTGAATACGATGCTTGCTCCGGGGGAGATGCCAATGCCGGCTTCCATGCTGCTGGCGGGCTGGTGGGGCGATAAGTTCAACAGGCTGTTTGGAAACGCGGTCAATGTTCCCCGACTGCGCCAGGTGAACGCGACCATCGATCTGCTCCCGCGGCGTCGTGTTGCTTCTGTAGAAAGTGCGTGGGTTCCTTCCACCGAAGTGGACGCCGGTACTGAGATTCCCGTTAAGGTCTATTTGCGGCCGTGGCGTGGAGAGCGCATCGAGAGCGAAGTCAACGTGAAGATTCCGGCGGGAATGCCCAAAGGCGAGCACCGCATTCTGCTAAGTGACGCGGATACTTTGAATCGCATGCAGAATTACGCCGGGTCCGCTAACCGGTTTCTGGACCTCCCGCAGACGGTTTCGCTGATTAATCAGGAACGCAGCAATAATCGCCTGTATGTCTCGCTGGTGCAGCCAAGGCCGACGTTTTACGAAGACGATAAGACTCTGCCTAGCTTGCCGGCGTCCGTTCTGAACGTGATGCAGGCAAGTCGCGCCAGCAATCGTCCTCTCATTTCCAGCGGGGAGAGCACGCAGGAGCAAGCCTCTATTCCGTTCGATTACGTGGTCAGCGGCAGTCAATCGATCCGCATCACTGTCAGGTAAGACGGTCAGGTAAGAATGACGACTCATTTACGACTACTGACGGCGCTCCTCGGCGCGCCGCTCCTCTTTGCCGTCGAAACAAAAAGCTGGGTTCACAACGACCGTAGTGACTTTGAGAAAGGAACGCTGAAAGGTCTCTCCCTTCGAAGCGATGGGCTGCTGACTCTTGCCCCGCAGTTCCGAGAGCTGGCGGATCCCTCCAGTGCGTACTTGTGGGCACTTGCGGTGGACAGCAAAGGAACTCTGTATACCGGGGGCGGCAGTCCCGGCTCGTCCAGTGTCAAGTTGACGGCGGTCGACGCGCAAGGGAAAGCTCGAACGGTTGCAGAGATACCGGGTCTGCAGATACAAGCGATTGCGATCGACCGTCAGGATCGCGTCTATGCGGCGACTGCCCCTGATGGCAAGGTGTACAGAATATCCAGCAGCGGCAGTCCGGATGTCTTCTATGACCCGAAGGCCCGCTATATCTGGTCGCTGGCATTCAACAGCAAGGGCGACCTTTTTCTTGCTACAGGCGATTCGGGCGAGATCCACCGTGTGACGCCTAATGGGACCGGCAGCGTATTCTTCCAAACCGAGGAGACGCATGCGCGTTCGCTCGCGGTGGATGCACAAGACAACCTGATTGTCGGGACCGAACCAGGCGGTCTCATATTGCGCGTGAGTCCAGCCGGAGACGGGTTCGTTTTGTACCAGGCCGCCAAGCGGGAAGTGACTTCCGTTGCTGTTGCCGCGGACGGATCCGTGTACGCCGCAGCTAGTGGAGTTCGCACGGGAGCCGCGCCCGCTCCCGGCATTCTGCTTCCCGCGGCAGCGCCACCGCCGGCGACAGCGTCTGCTGCTCCACAGCCGAGACCATCCCCGGTCACGATTACACCTGCGCCTTCGCCGTTCCCGTTCA
>JACMLA010000338.1 GCA_014379815.1 Bryobacteraceae bacterium
CCGTAGCCAAACTACATGGACGAGATTGTTCCTTCGATACTTTCGGCGGACTTTGCGCGCCTCGCCGAAGACATCGCGAAGGTAGAAGCCGCAGGAGTCAAACTGCTCCACGTCGACGTCATGGACGGCCATTTCGTGCCGAACCTGACGCTGGGAACTCCGGTGGTTAAGGCAATTCGTAAGGTGACGAAGCTGACGCTGGATTGTCATCTGATGATCGAAGATCCCGACACCTATGCTCCGATATTCATCCAGGCTGGAATCGACCAGGTTTCGGTCCATCAGGAAGTCTGCCGCCATCTGGACAGAACGATCCGCCTGATACAGAGCGAAGGTGCAAGGGCTGGTGTCGTGCTAAACCCGGCCACCCCGGTTACCACGCTGGACGAAGTACTGGATTTAGTTGACTACGTGCTGGTGATGAGCGTAAACCCCGGCTTTGAAGCGCAACAATTTATCCCCAACGCCCTGAACAAGGTTCGTCAGTTGAAAAGGATCCGGACGGAACGCCGATTGCAGTTCGCAATCGAGATCGACGGTGGCATTTCTCTTCAGAACGTCAGTGACGTTGTTCGTGCAGGTTGCGACTGGATCGTTGCCGGATCGAGTGTCTTCCATAGTGAAGATCCGGCCTCGACCGTGAACCGCATGCAACAGCTTGCCCTCGATGCCACGGCGATACATGTTTAATTGGCAGGTTTTCATGCAAGTTTCTTTCAGAACACGACTATTGCCTTTTTTAGTTTTCCTCGTAGCCCTGAGCCTTCTTGCTTCTTGTGGATTCCGCCGGAAGAAGTACGAGAATCCGATCACCAAAGACACGCAGCAGCCGGATAAAGTGCTCTTTGATAAGGCCATCAAAGATATCGAAAAAGGAAAATTCGAAGTTGGCCGCCTGACGCTGCAGACGCTGATGAACACCTACGACACCAGCGAGTTTCTGGCAAAGGCGAAACTCGCCTATGCGGACAGCTGGTTCCGTGAAGGTGGTTCCGGCGGACTAGCCCAGGCCGAGGCAGAATACAAAGACTTCATCCTGTTTTACCCTCAGCTGGAAGAAGCTGCAGAGGCCCAGGAGAAGGTCTGCATGATTCACTACCGGCAAATGGAAAAGGCCGACCGGGATACCATCCACGCATTTCGGGCCGAAGAAGAGTGCCGGAATTTGCTGCAGCAGTTTCCCAACAGTAAGTTCGCTCCCCGGGCACAGCAGTTGCTGCGCAATGTTCAGGAAGTGATTGCAGAAGGAGAGTTTCGGCGAGGCACCTTCTACCACCATAAAGCCAGCCACCCCGCGGCTGCCAACCGGCTGGACGCTCTGACCGATCACTATCCTCTTTACAGTCAGTCGGATCAGGCCAACTGGATGCTTGGGGATTCGTACGAGAAGATGGGGCCGCGGTTTCGGCAAAAAGCCGGAGCGGCGTACGCCCGCATCGTACGCGAATATCCTTTAAGTCCTCTCGTAGATGAAGCGAAAAAGCGGCTGAACTCGATGGAAATGGCGATACCTGAAGCGGACCCGGTCGCCTACAATCGCATGAAGTACGAACTGGAGAATCGGGACAAAGGCAATATCGCCGGGACAGCATTCGGTGTTCTCAAGCGTGGCCCGAGCGTTCGTACGGCCGCGAAGTCCGGCGCACCGGCAATGGATCCGATGCGTCCCAGCATTCCTGTTTCGGTTCCTGCCGCTGCGGAAGCGGGCGGATTCACGGGTGATGTCAGTGTGCAGCAGGTAGGTCCAAACAGTGCCCTCGATACGAAACCGGACGCGCGGACTCAGCCCGCGGGCACTCCGGAAACGGAGCCAGGTTCCGCTCCGGCCAACCCGAACGGTGCTAACCCGGCTGTGAGTTCGGCGGGCGACCAGACCAAAGGACAGGCCACAGGTTCGGACTCCACTGCCAACGACGCCAAGGGCAAAAAGAACAACCGCGTTCCGAAGCCGCCCAAGCAGCCGAAGCGAAAGAGCTAGCCTCTATGAATCGAATTCTCCTTGCTGATGACAGCCCGCATGCCAAAAGGATGGGCGAGCGGATCCTGCGGGAAGAAGGATTCGAGGTGGTTACCGTAACCGACGGCCACACGGCGTTGTTGCGTCTTCCTGATGTTGATCCGGACGTGGTCCTGGCAGATGTTTCCCTGCCCGGCCGTTCGGGTTACGAGATCTGCCGGGAGATCAAACAGCACCCCCAGCTTTCGCATATTCGCGTTGTCCTGACGGCCGGTCTGCTGGAAGTCTTCGACGAAGCGGAAGCGGCTGCGGCAGGGTGCGATGCCGTCCTGAAGAAGCCGTTTGAACCAACGGCGATGCTCGACGTTGTGCGGCCTTTGGTTAGGGAAGCCGGACAAACGCGCCCGGCAGAACTCCAGCCGCTCTCCCCAGCGCTGTTTGTTGTGCCCTCTCCATCCCGACCCTCGGGGTCGGACGAGAACTCGCATCACGCTGATCCTCATCACGCTGATCCTGAAGCCGAGCGAGTTCGTGCCGCGGTGACTCTGGCCCTGGATGCGGCGTTGCCTTCCCTGATTGAGGAGATCACCCAAAAACTTCTTCTCGCCCTGCGACACTGATTGTCATGCCCGACAACAGTTTCGATCTGGTGTCCAAGATCGATCTCTCCGAAGTGAGCAATGCGATTCAGCAGGCGCTGAAAGAGATCACGACACGCTTCGATTTGAAGGATTCCCGTTCCGGAATCGAACTTAACGAGAAAGAAAACACGATCACGCTGGCCAGTGCCGATGACTACCGGCTAAAAGCTGTTCGCGAGATCCTGGAAGCAAAACTGGTCAAGCGGCACATTCCGCTGAAGGGCCTCGTGTACGGCACCATTGAAAGTGCGGCCCAGCAGACTGTACGTCAGACCGTTACTCTGCAGCAGGGAATCTCCAGCGACAAGGCTCGCGATATCGTTAAGCTGATCAAAGACAGCAAGAAGAAAGCGCAGGCATCGATCCAGGGCGATCTGATCCGCATCAGCGGCAAGGACCGGGATACGTTGCAGGACGTGATTGCGCTGCTGCGGGGTCACGACTTCGGCATTGATATGCAGTTCACCAACTTCCGCTCCAACTGAGGAGACGGGTCATGCCGCGTAAGATCGAATCCCATATGCTGCAGGGTCCAGCTGGAAAACTGGAAGCTCTGCTGGAGGAGCCGGAAGACCGCGAGCCCGCCGAAGCCGTTCTGGTTTGCCACCCCCACCCTAAAGGCGGAGGCACCATGCATAACAAGGTGGTGTACCGGATTGCTCGCGCGCTGCGGAAAAGCGGCTGTGTGGTTCTCCGGTTTAACTATCGGGGAGTCAACCTGAGTGAAGGTGTGTATGACAACGGTCGCGGCGAAACCGACGATGCACACGCGGTCCTCACGTGGTTTATGGCGCAGTATCCGACACTACCGGTCTCGCTTGCGGGATTCTCATTCGGGTCGCGAATCGCATTGCGACTTGCTTGCATCGTCCCGGGTATGCGGCGCGCGATCGCTGTGGGATTTCCTACAACGTACCCGGACCATCGGGAGGTTCTGCTTGGTTGTACAGTACCGAAGGTATTCGTTCAGAGTACGAGAGACGAATTTGGACCGGTTTCTGAATTGGAGGCGGTCTTTGCCGAAACCGCTCTACCTCCGAAACGGCTAATTCTAGTCGAAGCGGAAGACCATTTTTTCAAAGGCGGACTTGATTCATTTGAGGAAACGATCCAGTCGCTGGGATTAAGCGGCTAGTTATAACGGCAGGCAAGCCGGAGTTCGCGTTCTACCATTCTTGTAGCTCGCGTGGAAATCAGAAGAGCGACCTTCGTTAGCAGACCGGGAATGTCCTGAGTGGCGACAAGAATCGATTCTGCATCAGAAAAGTTATCGAGGATACGGGAATTTTGCCAGGTTGTGACCAGTGCTGTCGCGGGCGCATACTTCATCAGTTGCGCGTGGGCTATCACTCTCAAGCCCGCTTCGGGGGACTCCATTTGCAGGTCGCTAAGGACTAATTGATATTGATGGTCCTGCATTTTTCCGACGGCTTCGGCGGCAGTTGCCGCGCCGTCAACCCGGTACCCGCCAGCTTCGAGTACGGTCTGGAGTGTGATCCGGGATGCGGGATCGTCGTTTACCACCAGCACTCGCGCCAACTCGGGCACAGCTTCACGGCTCGTGCGCGAATTTACGATCATCTCCATTCTCCTGATAGAAGTGTACGAGCAAACGGTCATGAAAGAAATAGGAAATGTCAGGGCAGATTGCGTAACGTTCTTAACTGGGACTCACAGGACATTAGTACTAACCTTGGGGTGCATCCTGCTGTACGCAGTAGCAGGTTCGGCTCAACCGTTACCTGAGCTGGAGTCAGGGACGCTTCCTAAAACCTGGGCTGTCAGTGGCCCGGTATGCACCGATAGCTCGAAAGAGTGGCAGGTTCACCGGTACAACGCTGACTTGTATATCCTTCGGGAATCCGGCTGCTCCAACTATGAAAAGCCCTTTCTCTATCTGATCTTCGGCAACGATAAAGTCTTGCTGGAAGACACGGGTGCCGGGAAAACCAATGTCGCGGAGGTAGTCGACAAGATCATAGCCTCCTGGGCGAAACTTCATGACCGTCCTGTTCCGGAACTGATCGTGATTCATTCCCACTCGCACCGGGATCATCGCGCCGGGGATGGGCTGTTCGCCGGTCGCGAAGGTGTTGCCTTCATCGATGCAAAACAGACCTCGATTGAGAGCGCCACAGGGCTGAAGAGCTGGCCCGAGTCCTACGGTTCTCTCGAACTCGGCGGTCGGAAGATCGACGTCGTGGCGATACCCGGTCACGACCCGGTGTCACTGGCGTTATACGATTCCCGCACGGGAATTCTGTTTACTGGCGACAGCCTGTATCCGGGACGTCTCTATGTCAGCGACTACCCGGCTTTTCAGTTGAGCATTGACCGGCTGGTTGCCTTCACCGCGACTCGTCCTGTGGCCCACATTCTTGGAACCCACATCGAGCAGAGCCGGACGCCGTTCCGGGATTACAAAGTGGGAACCATCTATCAGCCTGACGAAGCGGCGCTGGAGCTTTCGCGAGGCGACCTTCTGGAGTTACAGGCCAGTCTGGAAAAGACGGGATCACCAGCCCAGAGCCGCGCGCTGTCGCGATTCTCGGTCGTTGTCCGATGATTGCGGTTACAGATTCTCGCCTGGCTTGAATCGCATTGCGGCTGAGTTCATGCAAAAGCGTTTCCCCGTCGGACCTGGACCGTCGTTAAAGACGTGGCCGAGGTGAGCGTCGCATTTGGCGCAGATTACCTCAACTCGCTCCAGGTATAAGCTCACGTCCTTTGCCAGAGTGATATTTTGATCCGCGATAGGGGCGCTAAAACTGGGCCAGCCTGTTCCAGAATCGAACTTGTCGGACGAGCGGAATAAGGCTGTCGCGCAGCAGGTACACCGATAAACTCCGACCCGGTGCTCGTTCCACGTGCTGCCGCTATAGGCCCGCTCGGTTCCCCGTTGACGGGTCACGGCGAACTCGGCACCATTCAGCACTTTCCGCCACTCTTCTTCCGTTTTGATGATTCGCCTGACCTGTGCCGTGCCTTGCGAATCGCCGGAATCGGAGAACAAGGCGAGGGTGATTTCCTTTCCTAAACCATTGACTCCCGGCTCTGGCAGAGGCCGCTCCGAACGGGATGAGAACTTTACCAGCGCGAACAGTGCGACCGGCATCACCAACAGCGCTCGCCGGGGAAGGCCGGACGGAACCTCGGTACCCAGAATTGGAGCACGCGGAATCGGAGTACGCGGCAGGGTCGAGTCCACAGTTATCCGACGCGCTTGACTGACCGGACGATTCTAAGTTGCGGCTCGGACCACGCAACGCCGGCGCCGTGAGAAGCTGATAGCGATGTGCAGAAGCATAAAGGTTCTACGCAGAGCCGGGCAACCCGCAACCGCTGACGAACTGAGTGGCGCGGCTTTGCAATTCGTGAGGAAGATTTCCGGATTTCACAAACCCTCGAAGAAGAATCAGGAAGCGTTTGAACGAGCGGTTGAGGAAATCAGGGACGCCAGCGATCGCCTGTTGAAGACGCTGGAGCAGCCGCCTCCCGTGGAAGTTTCGCTGCCTGGTGGTGGCCCGTCGGCCGCTCTGTCAAAGCTGGAAAACTATTAACAAGTTGTGCCAGCTGTCAGAATACGACGCAGGTAATTGATCTGGCCAAGGTGGTAGGTGAGATGTCCGTTAAGGTGCACCAGAAAGTGTTGTGTCGAGATGGGCGCTCCAAAGACTTCCTGCGGGTAGGTTGCCTGAAGATCCGCCTCGGAGAGCTCTGCAACGACCTGAGGAATCAGATCGCGTACCTCCGCGATTCTCGATACCAGGTCTTTAGGCGGACTGTCCGGTACTCTGAATTCTTCTTCGCGCTGCCGGGCGTACGGAATCCTCCCAAGCTGTCTGCCGATAAAGTCCCGAAGATTGCCTTCCAGATGAAGGGCCAGATTCCCTGCTGAATTTGTTACGCCTGGAAGAACGGTCCAAAGCTCAGCACTTCCAGGGAATGCTTCAATCTCGTGAAGGAGCCGGGTCAGGTCCCGGCGGAACAGGTTACTGAGTTCTATAGCGAGGGACATCGGTCCTATCGTGGTATGCG
>JACMLA010000339.1 GCA_014379815.1 Bryobacteraceae bacterium
CCAGCTGCAGGCTGCCCGACTGTGTGAACTGAAGGTGTGTCAGTGTTTTGGAAGACTCGCCCCCAAGATGGAGAACGGTAACGTCGGGCCAGTAGCAAATTCGCCAGCCTGCATCACGGATACGCCGGCACCAGTCCACCTCTTCGTAGTAGAGGAAAAAGCGGCCATCCAGCCGGCCAACGTCTTGCAGAGCCCTTTGCGAAACGATCAGGAACGTGCCTGTAATCCAGTCGGCGTCCCGTGGAACGTCTGCTCCGGACACGCCCCCGACACCTCGCCATCGTCCCCAGTGGTGAGCCATCCCAGTCAGAGTCAGAAAATCTCCCAGCAGCGCCGGGAACTTCCGCGCGGACGGCTGGTCGACTCCGTCGCGGCCAATGAGCCGGAATCCCGCAGCTCCGGCGTCCGGGTTGCCATCCATTCGTTGCACGGCGGTACGCAAAGCGCCGGAGGTCAGGAATGCATCGGAATTCAGCAGTACTACATAGCGCCCCCGGCTAAGAGAGAGTGCGATATTGTTCGCACCCGCAAAGCCGAGATTCACTTTTGCTTCAACTAACCGGACATCCGGGAAGTTCTGGCGCACCATAGCGACCGAGTCGTCGCGGGAACCGTTGTCAACAACAAAGACCTCCGCCGATCCAGGATGCAGTCCCTCATAAAGCGTTTGTAGGCATTCCTGCAGCAGGGCAGAAGTGTTGAAGGAAACAATGATGACCGAGACGTCCGGAGTCCCGGTTTCCGCAATTCCGAGCGGGCCGTCGTTAAGACCCGTCCCAGTGGTCAGCATGACCGGATTCAGCATTCCACCGCCCTTGTAAGGTTGTTTCGAAAGATCGCCGCAAGCCGCGGAATGTTAACTTCGAGGTTGTACTCGGCGGCAATGCGGCTGCGCGCCGACGCCCCCATACGATCCCGCAAATTGGGATCACCCAGCAAGAGCCCGAGTGCAGAGGCAAGAGCTTTCGTGTCCGCAGGCGGCACCAGAATGCCATCGATGCCATTCCGGATCAGCTCCGGTATCCCGGCAACAAAGGTGCTGCAGCACGGGATGCCCATGGCCATCGCCTCCATCAGCGCGACCGGAATGCCTTCGGAGAAACTGGCCAGCGCAAAGACGTCGGCGTCCAGTAACTGTTCCCGGATGCGGTCGCGATTCAAGGCTCCCGTGAACACCACATTTCCGGCGAGGCCCAGTCTCTCGACCGTGTTGCGGAGCGATTCGCGGTCAGGCCCGTCACCGACCAGGACGAGCCGGAAATTCCGCCCCGCGGAAGCAAGCTGGCTCGCGGCTTCCAGAAGAGAGTGTTGCCCTTTAGCGGGGACCAGCCTGCCTACACAGACCATAGTGGGAATGGCATTCCTGCGCGCTGCCGGTGCTGGACGAAACTCCGCAAGATCCACGCCAAGAGGTGCCTTGTGGAACTTATGCCACTCCGAAGGCGACGCTTGCTTCATCAGCTGGCTTCGGCAAAAATCGCCAATGCAGCATAAGAATCTGGCGGACTGAATTTTCTCGGGCAGAGAGAAAGCACTGACGTTATCGAACTCATCCGGACCGTGAACCGAAATCGAGAATGGGATCCCGAACGCTTCAGACGCGATCATAGCGACGGTCGCGGCCTGTGTCGCAAAATGCACATGCAAATGCTCCAGACGTTCGCGCCGTACCCAGTCTGCGAGCATCACGGCTTCGAGGTAGTAGAAAAAGTGATACGTCAGACGCCGCGGCTGAGGTCCGGCGAGCTGAAACGCTAGCAGGAGTCCTTTCAGGAGGCGTTGTGGCTGGTGGAACAATGCCGTACTTAGCGACCGAAAGACGCCTCTGGCTCCCTCCCGCTTCAGATAGAAAGTCTCTCCGGAGGCACTCGCCTCGTCCGCTGGCATCTGGCCCACAGCCCGGTCAGGCTCGTTCACCGATGCAGTAGCAATGTGGATTCCCAGAGCCCGGAGACCGGTGACTTCCCGGAAGATAAAGGTATGCGAGACAGATGGAAAGCGACTCACCAGATAGCCGATCCGTAGTTCCCGCACCGGCTTGAAATCTGGCGCTGTTTCTGCTTGCCAGGCTTCCTGAACGCCGACTACAGTCATGCTTTCATTCCGCATTCGCGAACGCTCGTACGGACATCGGTGATCCGGGGCCGCCCTTGCGTTCTGCGCGTGGGCGATGGCTGCCCCATACATCGAAAGTAGAGTTGCTCAACGTGTCTCTCCAGGTCAGGACTGTGATCGAAAAGGGTGGCAGGCTCACCGACTTTCCAAGCTCCGCCGCAGTGGTGTTCCAGGAGTGAATCGCCACCGATTCTGTTTCTTCATTGTTGTCGGTAATCGCGCGGCTGCGAAGTTGCCGTACCACCACGGCTCCGGTTGGAACGCGATCGGAAAAGGCCACGGAAAGAGGATCTGTCCGGCTCAGGTTCACCATCAGGAGCGATCGGGATTGTCCGTCTCGAAACGCATAGGATTGCAGATACCTCGCATTGCGAAGTTCCACATGATTCATCAGTGGCTGGTTCCATGTGGGATTGCTGCCTTCGTGGACGGTGGCAACCATGTTGCCCATCAGTGCGGAATTCGCGAGCTGCATCGCTAGAAACTGGGGTCGCTTGCGGTTGGTCCTGCCCATGTCGACAACGCTTCCCCAAAGCTTTACGCCCTTTCCATCGCCGCGCTTGAAACTCTGCTGGGCCAGCTGAAACAACATCTGATTCTTCGCGCCCAGTTCCCGCAACATCATCAGCATGTGATTGACAACGGCGACTCCCGCGCCCCCTGACGGGGCAAGCTGATCCAGCCCCTGCTGGGAAATGGCTCCCCCTGTCGTGTGCAGATTCACCTCATAAATCGACAGAGGTTTACCGCCACGACGGGCAGCCGCATGGAAGTTCTGTCGCGCGTAACCGCTTTCCGACATCATCTGCGCTTCCGCAAACAATGGACCGAACAGTTCCTCATTCGTACTGAACTGGTCGGCGTCATTCAGCAGGTACGGAGCAATCGTCAGCGAGTCGTAGTCCGATGCGGCTTTCAGGATTTCTTCATTCCGGCCGGGCCATCCGGCTTGTCCGCCCAGAACGAGGTCATACCTGGTTGCAACAAACCCGGGAGTCGAGCGGGCCGCGCGAAACAACTCTCCCCCCCGCGATCCGTACGCTATCGGGTTCTCCAGAGTCACACCCTTGAAAACCGAGTTCCACGCTACGTTGGCAAACTCGAGGTGGATCTGGGAGAACGCAGTGGTCCAGGGACGGGTGCGACCCCGTGCGGCTCGTTTCTTCCCGTAGACCGTCTCCGCCGAACCGCCAAGGTACTCAATCAGGTTTTTCATTTCCTGAACGGAGAACACCACCGGCACAACGAACCATGGTTCCGAACCGACCGCCTCGCTCAACTCCAGAAACTCATGCAGCCCATACGGAACATCTTCCTGAAGATCGTTCCAGGCGGAGTATCCAGGTCGCTGACGGGCAAAGGGCGGAGCAATCAGGTTGTCCAGACTGTCTCCCAGCATCGTGCCGCTGCCCATGTAGCGGAG
>JACMLA010000340.1 GCA_014379815.1 Bryobacteraceae bacterium
GCGCTGAGCATACTCAGCGAGGCTGGCGCTCCAACCATCGCCATTCTCGACTGGATGATGCCTGGCTACACAGGACCCGAACTCTGCCGCCTCATCCGGGAGCAAAACTCAGAGCCTTATACCTACATCATTCTTCTCACCTCGCGAAACGATAAGGAAGACGTAGTAGCCGGCATGGACTCTGGCGCCGACGATTACCTGACAAAGCCCTTCGACCGACATGAGCTTAAAGTCCGCTTGCGAGCGGGAACACGGATTGTGGAGCTTCAGGAACAACTGGTTACCACACGCGAGGCCATGCGGGAGCAGGCGACGCGAGACTACCTGACTCAGGTCTGGAACCGCTCCGCAATTGTGGAGAATCTGCGCCGGGAATTGGCACGGTCGCGGCGGGACGGAACGCCGGTCGGTGTCATTGTAGGCGACCTCGACCACTTCAAATCGATCAATGACACATGGGGTCACGGAATCGGAGACGTGGCTTTGAAAGAGTGTGCCAGCCGCATGAAGTCCGCGCTGCGACCTTACGACTTTGTGGGACGGTACGGCGGCGAGGAGTTTCTTCTTGTGCTGCCCGGAGCTAACTTGTCCGACGCTGCCTGGCTGGCAGACCGGGTTCGCCTCTCCATTCGGTCCGAACCGCTTCGAGTGGAAGGTACGTTGATCTCGATGTCCTGCAGTTTTGGATGCACCTCTACCTCTGGTGGAGAGGCAACCGAAGAGAACCTGATCCGGATCGCGGACGAAGCCCTTTACTCGGCGAAACGCTCCGGGCGGGATCGTGTCGTCGCGGCCCGCTCAACTCCGGAACGCTACCTGAATCCGGTCGTGCTACCGGCATCCGGACTTAGTTTTGCGCTACCTGAAATTGACTGAGAGTTCCCGCGTATCGCGAAACACCCTGATAAAGACCTTCGGCAATCTTCTGCCGAAACTCGGGTTTACGGAACAGGGCTTCGTCCTTCGGATTCGTCACAAAACCAATCTCTGCCAGAACTGAAGGCATCGCTGCACCGATCAGAACAACGAAAGGTGCTTTACGGACGCCCCGATCCCGCGTTTTCAGGTTCACCCTTGCCGAAGCTGTGAATAGCGCTTGCTGTATCCGCGCAGCAAACTGCCTCGACTCTTCGATCTTGTCGTGCAGCGCAATCTGCTGGACCAAATCCTTCAGGTCGTAAACGGTGCGCGCGGAACCGGCATTCTCGCGCGCAGCAAGCTCGAGGGCAGCTTTACTGTCCGTGAAGTTCAGATAGTACGTTTCCACGCCGGAAGTCACAGCCACCGGGGACGAGTTTGCATGAATCGACAGAAACAGGTCAGCCTTCTCATGGTTTGCCATTTCGGTCCGCCGTTCGAGCGGGATAAAGGTGTCATCCAGGCGGGTGTACACCACCTCTGCTCCCAACCGCGTCTCAATCAACGCGCCGAGCCTCCGGCAAACGTCCAGAACCAGGTCTTTCTCGTACAGACCGTTCGGACCGATCGTCCCCGTGTCATGACCACCATGTCCCGGGTCCAGAACGATACGGCCGACCTTCAACCCAAGAACACGCGTCATCGATTGAGAACTATCCACTCGCGCCGCTTTCGGGGGCGGCGGCAACGTGACCCTGGCCTTCTGCGTAGTTACGGGAACCGCAACCGCAGCCACCGGGGGCAGCGTGCTCTTCGGCAGCACAGGCGGAGCATCGGCCAAAACAGGTTCCTGCTTGCCGGTTGCAGGCAGACGCGCGGCCGATGGCGGTGGACTAAACTCGCGGGAAGGCTCGGGAACGCTCACAGATCCTTTACGAAGCTCAACCACAAGACGGGGAGGGTTCGTTAGTCGTGACGCCGTAAAGGCGATGCTGTCCTCGACATCAAAGACGATACGCGAGAGACCAGGCTGGGTCTCCGCTACCCGGATCTGCTTCAGGCGCGGGTCATTGACCGGGATTAGAGCGTGCCGCTTTTTCTCCAGTCGGACTGACGTATCGGGCAGGTCGAAGAAAATTCGATCCGGATTCGGTACGCGGTCACTACGGAATTCAAACTCGGAGGAAGTCTCAATCACTACTCTGGTGGTATCCGGGAACGTCCAGAAACGAATGGCGGAGAGCGTATTCGCCGAACTTTGTGACGGAAGCGGTTGCGCTGGCGCAGAAGCCGCCGTCAGCAGGAAAACCAGGCAGTAGGCGAACCGCAGCCGTGGAGTCATAGAAACGTTTCTAAGGTGTTTTACTTTCCGGGTTGCCGGTTGTCAGCAACAACTGTCCATTGGCGTCGTACGTGTAACTGACGGATGCATAAACAGGTCCGGCGGAGCCCGCTGGCTCCGGACTGGCCGCGATCCCGACCGGCTCAGCTGTTTTCCTGCGATCCGCATCTCTCTTCGCACGACCATAACGCTGACCCACCATCTGGACGTATTGTTCTGTCTCCCGGTACGGTGGCACCCGGTTATTGTATTTCCAAACTGCTCCCTCGCCGGCGTTGTAGGCAGCGATCGCCAGCTTCGTGTCCTGAGGAAAGAGGCTCTGTAAATACTTCAGGTAGCGCACTCCACCCTCGACGTTTTCGCGCGGATCGAAGATGTTGGAGACACCAAACCTTCGCGCCGTTCCCGGCATCAATTGCATCATTCCCTGCGCCCCTTTCGGCGAAACTGCGCGGGAATTATATCCACTCTCTACCTGAATCACGGAATGCACCAGTAATGGATCGACATCGTACTTCTTCGCGGTAGTTTCCACTAGTTCCGGAATGGACAAGACAGCCTCGGCAGCTTTGCCCTCAGACAGCTCGACTGGTTCCGGCTCAGAGGTCTTTCTCATGCTGACGACAGCCCGGATCAGCCGCCCATTCGCTCCGGCATGAACTACGCTGCGCACACGATAAGGCATGCGTGAAGGACCGCTAGCGGTCCCGGCAGCGAAAGCACGATTACCCGTAATTGCCATTCCGGTCATAACCATCATGGCGCAGAGCCCAAAAATCTTCAAACAAAAATGCATTCGTATGTTTCCGACCAGATCGGTTTTTTCCCGGAGTCGCGGAGGTACCCGACTAGAAAAGTGGGACCGTAATGTTACTATTCTCTCATGTCGGGCAGGCCATCTCCCGCTGTTTCCAGCGGTTATGTCCTCGCCGGAGGGCAAAGTACCCGCATGGGCCGGGACAAAGCGGATCTTCCCTGGCGCAATTCTACTCTGCTTCGCCACATTGCCGGTCAGGTCAGGAACGCCACAGGGTCGGTAACTCTGGTGGGAGGTAAAGCCATTCAGGAATTTCGGCACGTTCCGGATTTGTGGCCCGGCTTCGGTCCGGTCGGAGCAATCGCAACAGCCTTGAGAGACTCCGGCACCTCGACGATTCTCGCCGTGGCCTGTGATATGCCGCAGGTTCACTTCAGTTTTCTGACCAGTCTGCTGGAGATCGCTGGTGAGCAATGCGCCGTCCCGGTTACCCCGGACGGGCGCATGCATCCCCTGTGTGCCGTGTACTCCCAAACTGACTTGCCGGTTTTCGAACGTGCCATCGAAGCGGGAGAACACAAGCTGCAAAACGTGGTCGGTCGTCTCAACTACACGGTGGTTCCAGTTACCGACATGGGGCTGGTTAGTAACGTCAACACCCCCGCGGAGTACGCCGAAGCGCTCGCTGCCACTTCCGGGGATCGGGAGTAGCCCTTGCAATCGGAGGAGTTCGCCCACTACATTGAGTTCCGTCAAGTTAATAAGACGTTCGATAAACCCGTTTTAGTCGATTCCAATTTTTTCGTAGACTCCGGCGAAACGGTAGCCATTATCGGAAGGAGCGGAGTCGGCAAATCCGTAACTCTCGGGCACATCATGGGCTTTCTGAAGCCCGACAGTGGCCGGGTGATCGTTGGCTATCAGGACATTACCGACATGACGGAGAGCGAACTGCGCCAGCTTCGTAAGAAGGTGACCATGGTTTTCCAGAATGGAGCACTTTTCGATTCACTCACCGTAGCGGAAAATATCCTGTTTTCCCTTGAGCTTCGGGAAGATTACACCCCAGAGAACAAAGAAGTTGTCGTAAACGGACTGCTATCCATGGTGGACCTGCTGGAAAGTCGCGACAGCTATCCGGGCGACCTCTCGACCGGATACCGGCGCGCGGTCGCGATTGCACGGGCTCTTGCCGCCCAGCCCGAATGCATTCTGTACGACGAGCCTACGACTATGGTCGATCCCATCATGTCGGACCACCTTGGCAACCTGATGCTCCGGCTTAAGAAGCAGCTTCAGCTTACGTCCTGTGTCGTGACACACGACCTCGACCTGATGTGGAAAGTCGCGGACAAAGTCGTCGTACTGCACGAGGGAAGCGTCATTTTCTTTGGGCCAACCGCCGAGCTCAGTAAGTCCGACCATCCCCACATTCGCGAGTTTCTGGCAATGGATCGCGTCGAGATTTAGTCCCCGCGATCTGGTTGAGATTACTTCGTGGCAGTTACCGAAGCAGGCAAGCGAAGCGATCCGTTCACAACAATCTCCGAGGGTGTTACTTCCACTGAGTGAACGCGGGGAAGCCCGGCAGCCGGCGTCTCGGCGTAGAAAAGTGCAAACTGGGTTTCGATTGCCGAGCGCGCGGGTAACCATCGGAACGTCGGATTCCCCATCAGAGGGTTCAACGCTACCGCTTCCCGCCTGGGGATGTCCCAGGGCTGGGTAGAGAACTCAAGACCCCGGGCCAATACACCTGTCTCCGGATAGTTTTGCCAGTCCTGCAGCCAGGGAAAGTCGGCCGTTCGCCAAACCCAGCCAACGATCCGTCGTGTTTTCGGATTTACGGCAGTGACCCACGACCACGTACTGGCCATATCGAGCGCGGTGGTGCTGTGGTCCATCGACGCTCCGGTAGCGGGCGCTGCACTAAGCTCGCGTGTCTTCTCCTGGCCTAACGACTCCCCACGCAGCGGCGCATTTGGCCACTGGAAGTCCTGCCCCGAAGCAAAGCTGCGCGCCCCTTTCTGAGCAGCTTCATAGGGTCTGGTCCGCGAACGGGATCCGCTTTGGTCGACCACAGTAACGTTGCGTTCGAGAAATGGCGAGCCGATCGTCGCATGCTCGGCCCATGAGATCGGCCTGTCAAACGCTACCAGACTCTCCAATCTGCTTCTCACGTAAACGACGTTCTCGCCGCTCCTCACTTCGTAGGATCGGATGAATCGTTCCTGTGCGAGTGGCAGCGTGGCCGTCAGTGTCACGCTTACCCCTCCATTCACCTGCACCGGCCCCACCACATCAAATACCGTGCGCAGAGCTTCCCCATGGAAAGATAGCCCGGCTTTGGCTTCCTCCGGACTGGTTGCGCCGAAGCCATCGAGGCAAACGAAGTGCCCGAACCCACCGTTTTGCCTCTGCTCCGGGAGCCATAGTGGATTACTGTCAGCCGGATCGCCGCGCAAGGTAATGCTCGCAAGGGAAGCGCCCTGACGCAGAATCGTGACCGTCAGGCGATCGCTGGAAATTTCAATAGAGGGCTTACCTGCGAACTCCTCAGCCGCGAAAAGGCCACCAGTTTCAGCAACCCACAAGACCACGCAGGAACGGAGCAGGAGAGTCAGCTTGAGCATGTCGCGCCCAGCCTACCAGATCCGAAGCAGTTTCCACCACGCGAACCCTATCGTGCTCCAGATGGCAAGATTCACCAGCGAAACCACGAACCCGATGCGCCACCACGTCCCGAAAGGCACGTAGTTATGCGAAAAAAACATCGGTGCGGGTGTGGTCCCGTAAGTCGTCAGTCCTGCCGAAAGATTCGTAAAGCACGCAAACGAGAACGCAAGCAGACCGATCGGCGCACCTTTCAGCAGCAGTACAGCCAGAAACGCAGGGTACATCGCGAGCATGTGGGCGGTAATGCTCGCGAATGCGTAGTGTGCATAGAAGTAAATCAGCAGCGCGATCACAAACAGAGCAGGCCAGCCAAGATACCCGAATTGCGCAGAGATTCCTTGCGCGAACGCAACGGTTACTCCGGATTCATTCAGCGACTTACCCAGCATCAGCAACCCGCCGTACCAGACAAAGATGTCCCACGCAGCGGTCTCATTGCGAACGTCGTCCCACGTCAACACACCAGTAAGTAACAACGCTGAGCTACCTAGCAGTGCTGTCAGTGTAATGTCCAGGCCGTGTATGCCGGAGGTCACCCACAGGCCGCAAACGCAAACGAAAACTACAGTCAGGATCTGTTCCTGTCGCGATAATCCGCCCATTCCCGCGAGTTCTCTTCGAGCAAAAGCCGCAGCTTCTGGTGTCTTTCGCAATTGAGGAGGGTTCAGAAACAGGACCACCCATGGAATCACAATCAGAGAGCACACCCCAGGAAGCAGTCCGGCAAAAAACCAGCTAGCCCAGGTAATCTGGAAGCCGGAGTCGGCAGCCATCTTAGCCACAAGTGGGTTACTCGCCTGACCAGTAAGAAACATAGCTGCGGACACGCAGATACTCTGGTAAA
>JACMLA010000341.1 GCA_014379815.1 Bryobacteraceae bacterium
GCGATCGTGCGAGATCAGGACGAACGCGTTGGGATAACTGGTCAGGTAGTCTTCGAGCCAGTTACGGGCTTCCAGATCGAGGTGGTTCGTTGGCTCGTCCAACAGGAGAACGTCGGGCTTTTGAAGAAGCAGTTTGGCAAGAGCAATGCGCATCTGCCAGCCCCCTGAGAACTCCTCGGTCCTCCGGTGCCAGTCCTCTTTAGGAAACCCAAGTCCATTCAGAACTGTTCCCACGTGTGCCTCGAGAGCATAGCCGTCACGGGCCTGAAACTCGGAATCGATGCGATGGAACCGCTCGGCCACCGCGGCGTACTCTTCGGACGCCGGATCGAGATCGGCCATTCGGTGCATCAGTTCTTCAAGTTCCCGCTCCATTTCATGAAGGTTCTCGAAGACCGACAGACATTCGGCGAACACCGTGCGACCGGATAACTGCAAGCCATCCTGAGGCAGGTAGCCGGTGGTCAGACCTTTCATGACGTTGACAGACCCGTAGTCCAGCGAATCCATGCCGCCGACAATTTTGAGCAGAGTTGATTTTCCCGTGCCGTTGCCGCCGACGATGCCAACACGGTCCTTAGGCGTGAGGAGCCAGTCAAGACCTTCGAACAGAAGCTTTGGACCAAAGCGCTTACCCGCGCCGGAGAGCTGAATCATGGGGGAAGTGCCTCTTTCAGTTTCCCACGCAAAGCACAGACCGGCTGCGTTATCGTGAGGGCAATGTCTCTTCGTATCCAGGCGGCTTTGCTGGTCGCCTGCATCTTCCCTTCCCTGCATGCTGCGGAACCCGGTGCAGCGCGTTTGAAAAAGGACGTGCAGTATCTGGCGTCAGACAAGCTAAAAGGCCGGGGAGTTGGAACGCCGGGGCTGGAGTCCGCTGCAGAATATATCGCACACCGGTTCTGGCAGATCGGCTTGCAACCCGGCACGGCGGGTGGGTGGTTTCAGCGTGTGCCGGTCACGACAGTCGAGGCGGGAGACATCAGCCTGACAATCGGGATTGCTTCAAAAAAGCTGGCGCTTTCCAACACCAGCGCGAAGGCGCTTGTGGCCGGCCCTGTATCTGTCACGGACGCGGAAGTGGTCAAACTGGACCGGGACTATTTGCGGACTTTAAAGCGAGGCGAGCTCAGGGGCAAAGTAGGCATTACCTCGGACTTCGGGATCGCGCAAAGATCGCAGTCGGCCGCGCCGGAGCTGGTGGTTGTCGCTTCCGCCAAAGCAGCGGAAATGATGACGATGATGCCTGCCGATATCCCCGGCATCGAGGGTGACGATTCGAGGTTTCCGATCACCGCTCTGGTGACGGCGGATCCTGATTTCTCGAAGCTGGTTGACGAATCATCGGCGGGTCTTGTGAAAGACGCCAAATCGAGCGCTGTGGTGCAAGGAGGGAGACGGAACTATCAAATCCGAAACGTTCTTGGCCTTTTACCCGGTTCGGACCCTGTTCTGAAGAATACCTACATCATTGTCAGCGCGCATTACGATCATCTTGGGGAAACCACCGGCGGGCCTGACTCTATCAGGAACGGGGCTAATGACGATGCCAGCGGAGTTGCCGCGATGCTCGGCGTGGCCCAGAGACTCATCAGAGCGAACCCGAGACCCCGTCGTTCGATTTTGTTTGCTGCGTGGACGGGAGAGGAAAGCGGAGGGCTTGGGTCACGCTTCTACGCGCGTCACCCCATTTATCCATTGCAGCAGACGGTAGCGAACATCAATATCGAACAAATCGGGCGGTACGACGGGGAAGGAGGAGCCGGTCCGAAACGCGTCTTCATGACGGGCTACGGCTATTCCACGCTCGGAACTATGATGACGACGGCGGCGCAGACGGTGGGCGTCGAAGCGTACGCGGGACCGGATGCTTTCTTTGCCCGGAGCGACAATGTCTTCCTGGCCGAAGCGGGCGTGCCGGCGCATACTATAGGCGCGTCGCTGGAATTTCCGGACTATCACAAAGTGTCCGATTCGGCGGACAAGCTCGACTACGACAATATGGCGGTGCTTACCAGAGCGGTTGCCGCTACGGTGCAGGCGGTCGCGAACTCTTCAGACGAGCCGGCCTGGAGCACGACGGTCAAGGCAGTGGAACCGTATCGTAAGGCCAGAGGTAAATCCTGATGCTGATCCTCGACAGGGTTGAGGTGCGAATCCTAGGATGCCTGATTGAGAAAGATATCACCACGCCCGAGTATTACCCCATGACCCTGAACGCTCTGGTGAACGCGTGCAATCAGAAATCGAATCGGGAACCGGTTGTTGCGTGGGATGAGGACCTGGTTGCGGAAGGAATCGACACGCTGCGCGCGAAGAAGCTTCTGGGATCGCTTACCGGTGCCGGGAATCGCGTCCCGAAGTACAGTCACCTGATTCAACAGGTCTTGAACCTTGGACGCCGTGAGGTCGCGGTTCTCTGCGAGCTGATGCTTCGGGGGCCGCAGACATCGGGTGAGTTGCGGGATCGTGCAAGCAGGATGCACCGGTTTTCTGATATGGACGAGGTGGAGGCCTGTCTGGCGCGCCTGAATGAGCACCCGGCAGGCTCGATGGTGAAACAGCTCCCAAGGCAGGCCGGCCGTAAGGAACCGCGTTATGCGCACCTTCTGAGTGGAGAGCCGGTAATCCCGAGCCAGCCGGATTCAGCGGACGGTGCTATGGAATTGACGTCGCCTCTGGCTGACCGGGTGGAGGCGCTCGAAGCCGATGTTCGTGAGCTTCGGGCACTGCTGCTGCGAGTTACTTCCGAACTTGGTATTTCTTAGTTATTTCATTCGCCTTCTGCGTATATGATCGAACTATGTCGCAAGGGGTGGGCGCCGTTTCCGGTCCGTGGCAATCGCTAGCCGAGACAGCTGCAGCCGCCATGCTGTGGGTGAACTCGGAGGCCGAAATCCTGGGTGCCAATGCCGCTGCAATTGCGCTGACCGGTTTTGACGCTGCGGCGTTAACCAAACAGGCTCTGTTCGACCTGATCGGAACGAACCGAAAGCGCGGAGAGTTTCTGGAAGAGGTCCGTAAGCGCGGGATCTGCCCTCTTGCAGGCCTGCTGCGATGTTCGGATGGCACTATGGTTCCGGTCGAAGGTACGGTGAGTTCCACCGGGAAGGCGGAAGAGGGTCAGTCCCTCGTGATCCTCGGGAGAGGTACAGAGACCCAGCGCTTAACACAAGCTGCTGAGCGCGCCAACGCGGAGTTGCAACAGTTCGCATTTACCGTTTCGCACGATTTGAAAGCTCCGCTTCGGTCGGTGAAGTCTTTCTCGGAACTTCTCTCACGCCGGTACAAGGACAAGCTCGACCAGGACGCAGCGGACTACCTGGCTTACATCGTCGGAGGTGCGCGGGAGATCGAGCAACTCCTCAACGATGTTGTCGGTTATTCGCAGGCTGGGCGGGAAGACAAGACCCGACTGCAGGATCTGGACACCACTGGCGTGCTTCAGTGGGCGATGATGAATGTCGATGCAATGGCAAAGCAAACCGAGGCAACGATTACGTCGGATCCGCTTCCTTCGCTTCATGCGGACCAGGCTCAGCTGGCGCTGATTTTTCAGCACGTGCTGACCAACGCGATGAAGTTTCGGGCAGACGAAGCGCCAAAGATTCACGTGTCCTCCCGTCCGGCAAACAATGGCTTTGTGGAGATTGCTATTGCCGACAATGGTACCGGTATCGACCCGCAGTACCACGAGAGAATCTTTGGAGTATTCAAACGACTGGTAGGAAAAGAAGTGCCTGGCACCGGCATCGGACTTGCGATTTGCCGCAAGATCGTAGAGGCCCAGGGCGGACGAATGTGGGTTGATTCCGAGGCAGGCAGGGGAAGCGTGTTTCGCTTTACGTTGCCAGCGGCATGACCGAGATCGTCTCTCAGGACCTGATCCGCGGCACGCTGCACCACGCTGTCGGCGGAGAACACTCGAGGCCAGCCGGAGGAGTTGTCATCGGTCACGGAGCCTCGTCGAATTCCGACGCCAAGCTGATTGTGGCTCTTGCGGAAGCATTTGCCCAGGCCGGCTTTCCTGCGCTTCGGATCGATCTGCCATTCCGGCAAAATCGGGTGAAGGGCCCACCACATCCATCAGGCGGGGCTAAAGACCGGGAGGGAATCCGGGCAGCACTCGAGCTGATGAAGCGCGATGGAAAAGTGTACTATGCAGGCCATTCGTATGGCGGGCGTATGGGGAGCATGGTCGCGGCCGAGGATCCTGCCGCCTGCAGTGCATTGCTGCTTTTGTCGTACCCTTTGCACCCGCCTGGACGCGCGACTCAGTTGCGAACGCAGCATTTTTCCCAGATTCTGAGACCGACGCTGTTTGTGCATGGCACGCGTGACCCCTTCGGCACTCCCGACGAATTGCGCGAAGCTCTGGTTCTGATTCCATCCCACACCGAGCTGTACCTGGCGCACGGTGCAGGCCATGAGTTGAAGCCAGTGCTGGAAGATCCTGGCGAGGTGGTTCAGCGATTTGGGATTCTCGCTACGTAGACTTGCGTGGTGCCGGTCCGGTCGCTGGCAAAGGCAATTCTGCTTTCGTCGCGCGACCACGAAGGATGGGGATGGGTCCACTGAGGCCCGTAAACGGTGTCGACTTTTGCTTCCATCCAGCTCAACGTTCCGCCGGAGTTTGCCCCGCTGATGGCGCGCTCGAAGTCCTCTGCCAGAGCGTAGCGCGACTCCTTCCACTGGGAGCCGCCGTTCGAGGCACTCGACTGGCACACGTCTTTGATTTCTAATGTAGAGACGTCGATGATCTGGATGCCGCGATCGGGATAGTTCGTGTCGAACAGAACCTGAGTACCCGAAGAGTTGGGTGCAATATGCCAGGCATTATGTTCCGCGATGGACGTTATCGCACGCGTCGTCCAGTCCATACGGCAGAGCCGTTGGGGCCAGATCGTAAAAACCAGATCACCGGTCTTGCCGAGGAAAGTTTCGTGGACCACGAACTCATCGTTGCCGTGCTGATAGAGGCACTCCAGAGCCGTGCCGTCGCGGCGAACACGATGCATTCTGGGAGCGGGATCTCCTGCAAACTCGATCCATTCCGGCTCCAAAGGGTGGAACTGGGGATGGATACAAGTCCGGTCAAACGGGATCTGAATCCATCCGGTACCGTCGAGTTTTCCAACCACGAGACCCTGAAAGAAGCCTGATTTGA
Organism: Bryobacteraceae bacterium; assembly: GCA_014379815.1. The sequence goes on from JACMLA010000341.1 coordinate 5,168, forward strand.
AGGCAGCGGTAGCCCATTCGCCGTCGGGAGACAGCGAGCACTCGCCGAACTGGGCGCGGGGCACTTCGATGACAAGCCGCTCCTCGAGGGTGTCGAGCTGGATTGCCCACAGGCTGCCACCGCGCGTGAATACGATTTCGTTTGTCTGCTCCCGAAACGCCGGGGAAAACGGGTGAATCGGTACTCCGTCGGTAAGTTGCTTCAGACTTCCGTCCTGCAGGGAAGCCAGCCAGAGCTGCGGGGCCGCTGTCCGATAGGAGACGAAGAACAACTCCCGGTCGCCCGGGAGAAACGAACTCTGCAGGAAGTAGCTGGGATGCTGGATCGTAGGATGGCTGGTGATCTGAAGGATGCTTGTGCCGGTGACAGCATCTGGCGAGTCAAACCACTCTGCGGGAACGACCGCGCCCTTCCGGCCTTCGGTCATGCGTTCGCGAAAACTCTGTTGCCCACATATAAGTCGCGACCAGCGACGAGTGACGCCATCTTGCGATCAGCGACAGAGCGCTTCAGCATCCAGAAGCCGCAATCCGGGTGAACCCAGCCAAGGCGTCCGGGGCCGACTGCATTCTCGATTGTCTCGATCCGGCCCGCTACCTCATCCGGTGTTTCCACCCGGTTCACCTTGACGTCGATCACGCCCAGACCGAGCGTGATCCGGCGGTCTACGTCGCGAAACGCTTCGAGGTCGCTGGCAGGGCGATGGGCGAGTTCGAGTACGACATGGTCGGCGTGCAAGGAATTCAGGAATTCGAGCAGTGCCTTCCACTCACCCTTTTGAATTGTCTGGCCGCCATAGTTTCCAAAACACAGGTGTACGGCCTTTTCTCCCGCGAATGCGTCCAGCACGATATTGATCGCGCGCGCGGCCAGAGGGGCATCAGAAGGATTACCGGGCACGTTTGCTTCGTCTACCTGCAGACACTGGCAAGGCAGTCCGCGAACCTGCTGTGCCAGCACCTCAGCCAGCGCGATGGTGAGCTCTTCGAAGTCGAGGTAGTGGAGGTCGAGGAGAGTCCGCGCGAGCATGTAGGGACTAGTGACCGTGAACTTAAAAGGGCCACCCGCGACGGTTGCGGCGCGTTCGCAATCCGAGATGAGGTTGAGCCCGCCTTCCCCAAGAGGACCTTCGACCA
>JACMLA010000043.1 GCA_014379815.1 Bryobacteraceae bacterium
AATCCCGCAGGCTCACTGGGTCAGGCGCCTTCCCCAAGAGGCACCGAGTTTCAGTACGCGGTGAACGCGCCAGGCCGCTTAACGGATCCGTCGGAATTCGAGAACATCGTCATACGCGCCCAACCTGATGCCTCACTGCTGCGCGTCAAGGACGTTGGGCGCGTGGAGCTAGGCGCGCAAAGTTACAGTAGCTTTAGCCGGCTGAATGGCCGGCCTTCCAGCAACGTCATCATCTATCTCACGCCTGGCTCGAATGCTGTGAAAACTGCCGACGCCGTAGTTGCAGCCGTTGAGGAAGCAAAGAAGAGTTTCCCGCCTGGCGTCGAGTTCATCATTCCGTACAACTCCACAATGTTCGTGCGCACCGCAATCAGCGATGTGGTCCGGACCCTCATGGAAGCTGTTTTGCTGGTCATTCTGGTCGTATTCATCTTTCTCCAGAACTGGCGCGCCACACTGATCCCGCTGCTTACGGTTCCTGTAGCGATTGTCGGAACCTTTGCCATGTTCCCGATTCTTGGCTTCTCGATCAACATCACGAGTATGTTCGGACTGGTTCTGGCTATCGGCATCGTGGTCGACGACGCCATCGTCGTGGTCGAGGCGGTCCAGCGGCATATAGACGATGGCATGTCGCCAAGGGACGCAACCATCAAGGCAATGGAAGAAGTTTCCGGACCTGTCCTTGCTATCGCATTCATTCTTGCCTCGGTGTTCATTCCGGTAGCATTCATTGGCGGCATCAGCGGCCAGATCTACCGCCAGTTCGCGCTAACCATCGCCGTGTCAGTTTTGATCTCGGCATTTAGCGCGCTCTCGCTTAGCCCGGCGCTCTCTGCGCTGCTGCTCCGGAAGCAAACCAAAAAAGGATTGCTGTCCAAGCCGTTTGACTACTTCAATCGGGGCTTCGACTGGTTCAACAGGAAATACATCAGCACCATCGGCTGGATGATTCGCCGTGCCGCGCTCGCGCTGTTGATAGTTGTTGTGTTCTCGCTGGGTGCGGGAGGTCTGTTCCGAATTCTGCCCACCGGATTTCTGCCCAATGAAGATCAAGGTGCGTTCTTTGTTTCGGTTCGCCTTCCTGACGGTGCTTCCACTGAGCGAACCGACACCGCTGTCCGCAAGCTCGAGAAAGTTCTTAGTGAAATCGAGGGTGTGGACAAGTACTTTGTTTTGGGCGGACTCGACATTGCCACGGGAACTTCGAACTCCAATGTCGCGACAATCATCTGCACGCTCCATCCCTGGGAGGAGCGCGAGTCCGATGAAACGCAACTCGACACGATTCTGGGCAAAGCGCAGGCCGGATTCGGCACAGTGCCGGAAGCGTTTTCCTTTGCGTTCGGTTTGCCTCCTATTCTTGGGCTAAGTACTACGGGCGGTTTTCAGTTCATGCTGGAAGATCGCGGAAATTCCGATATCGCTTCGCTAGCCCGGGCTGCTGATGCCCTGGTAGGTGCCGCGCGGCAACGCCCTGAGCTTTCCAACGTGATCAGCACATTCCGGGCAGATGTGCCTACCTATTCGGTCGCGATGGATACCGATAAACTCCAGACGCTCGGCATCTCGGTTACCGATGCTTACAACACGCTGCAGACTTTCCTTGGCGGACTCTATGTCAATGACTACAACCAGTTCGGTCGTGTCTGGCAAGTCCTGGTTCAGGCAGAGCCCGAGTTTAGAAGTCAGCCGTCCGATATCGACCGCTTCTTTGTCCGTAACTCGGGCGGCGCGATGGTTCCGCTGTCGACTCTCGCGTCGATCGATGCCAGCACCGGGCCGGATGTAATTTACCGCTATAACCGCTTCCGGGCAGTCCAGATACTCGGTGGACCGGCCCCCGGCTATTCCAGTGGTCAGGCTAGCAACGCCATGCAGGAGGTTGCCGAGAAAACCTTGCCACCTGGCTTTCAGTTCGAATGGACCGGTACCACTTTCCAGGAGAAGCAATCGCAGGGTAATGAGGCAGCAATTTTTGGTTTCGCCGCAGTGCTTGTATTCCTGCTGTTAGCCGCGCTGTACGAAAGCTGGGCTACCCCTATCTCAGTACTGCTTGCGATCCCACTTGGTATCTTCGGAGCCCTGTTAGGTATATGGCTGCGTTCCTATGCCTACGATATCTACACCCAGATCGGGATCGTAACGCTAATAGGACTGGCTGCCAAGAACGCCATTCTGATCGTTGAATTCGCTCGAGAGCGCCGCGAGGAGGGAGAGGACATTCGCCACGCCGCGACTGAAGCAGCACGCCTCCGTCTGCGACCAATTCTGATGACCTCGTTCGCCTTTATCCTTGGAGTGCTGCCTCTGGTCATTTCCACCGGCGCTAGTTCCGGTGCCAGGCGATCCCTTGGAACGGCGGTATTCAGCGGCATGATTAGTGCAACGATACTCGCCATCATCGTTGTCCCTGTCTTGTACGTGCTCGTTCAGGAACTTGTGGAGCGTCGCAAGCCGGCGGAAACCAGGGAAGCCGTCCCGGAGCCCGCACAATGACGTCGGCCCAAACTATAACAAGAAGCGCTGTAGCTGCCAGCCTGCTGGTCGCGCTTACCGGCTGCGCACTTGGTCCCAATTACAAGAGACCCCAGATTGCTTTGCCGGCTGACTTTCGTGGGACCGTGCCCCCCACGGATCAGAGCACATCGGATCCCAAGTCGTCTCTCGCCGACACTAAGTGGCCTGAAGTGTTCCGCGAACAAACCCTACAGAAGCTGGTCGATACAGCACTCACGAATAACTTCAACATTCGAATTGCAGCCGAGCGCATTCAGCAGGCCCGGGCCCAGCTCGGAGTTACGCGGGCGGATCTGTTTCCCTTTCTGGATATCCAGGGATCGTTCACCGGAACACGGCAGTCCACGCTTGGCAGCTTCCGTTTCATCCAGCCCGGCACGAATCTTGCCGTCAGCTACACACAGGCAGGCGCTGCGCTCTCATGGGAACTCGACATCTGGGGAAGGCTGAGACGGCTTACTGAGGCTGCCCGTGCTGAATACTTCGCCACTGTTGAGGGACAACGCACCGTCATTACCTCTTTGGTATCCGATGTCACGACTGCGTACTTCCAGTTGCTCGAGCTGGAACTGGAACTGGACATCAGCCGTAAGACACGGGATCTCGCCACCGACAGCGTCCGCCTTGTCGGCTTTCGTCGCGACCAGGGAGCCGCTTCCGGTCTCGACCTGCGTCAGGCTGAGCAATTGCTATATACCGCGGGCGCGCAGATCGAAGCTGTCGAACGAAGCATCGCGCAAACAGAAAATCTGCTGAGTCTTCTTCTTGGGCAAGCGCCTTCCCAACAGCCAAGAGGATCGAAGCTGACCGAGATTCTGATGCCGCCAGAGGTGCCTGCAGGTTTGCCCTCCGCAATACTCGAACGCCGTCCCGACATAAGGGCTGCTGAGCAGAGTCTGATTGCGGCTAACGCAAGGATCGGTGCGGCGCGTGCACTCTATTTTCCGAATCTCTCGCTGACTGCGTTCGCGGGAGCACAAACCCGTGCATTGACGGAGATCGCCAGCAATCCCGCCCGGCAATACAGCATTGTGCCTGCTACTACGCTTCCGATTTTTCGAGCGGGGCAGATCCGCAATCAGGTTCGGCTATCGGAATCGCAGCAGCGGGAACTGCTGGTTGCCTACCAGCAGACGATTTACACGGCACTGCGTGAAGTCGCGGACTCGCTGGCCGCCTATAGCAACACGCGGGACCAGCGAGCACAACAGCAACTCTTTGTCCGTACGCTGGAAGACACCGTGCGCTTGTCAACCCTGCGCTACAAGGGAGGGCTTGACAGCTATCTCCAGGTTCTCGACTCCCAACGCAATTTGTTTAGCGGGGAACTGGATCTCGCACGCCTCCAGTTGCAGGAGCGCCTCACCGTCGTGCAGCTTTATCGGGCACTGGGCGGCGGCTGGCAATAACAACATTGAACTCTCAGTAGTGGTAGCGGCAAGCCAGAATCCTAACCTTGCCTTCTACCACCTGGTACACCAGACGGTGTTCTTTGTCGATTCTCCGCGACCAGCAACCCTTAAGTTCGTGTCGCAAAGGCTCCGGCTTGCCGGGGCCACTGAAAGGATCCCGCTGAATCTCCCGGATGAGACGCACAATCCGCAATGTCTGTGCCCGATCGTAGCTCTATCCACCAAACGAGATCTTCAAAGGCCGACGTGTCAAATTCCAAGCTTCTGGGTGACGTCATCGAGAGACAACCCATGTTGACGCTGGCTTGCTTCCACAAGACGGCGCTTCATTGTGTCAGACTTCAGCAGGTAGGCGGTCTCGCGTTCCGATTCAATCTCCCGCCACAGGTCAATTGGCACCAGGACCGCGGTGGGTTCACCGGCCTCGTTAGAAACAAACTGAATTTCCGGTGACGCCATACTCTGAGTTTACCTCTCACAACGAGTTTAGGCGCCTCTGTGGCTGGCCTTTACCCTAGCTTCGCTGGTCCTCGGAAACAAAGCGACCGACCTCTGGATCGTGCATACGGACGACACCGTGGGAAATATCGAAAACCCAGCCATGCAAGCTGAGATCACCCTGATCCAGACGGCCCGCAACCGAGGGATGTGTCCGCAAGTGCATTACCTGCATCAGAACATTCTCTTCGATCAGCCCGGCCAGCTGTTCCTTGCCATCGTCCGCACCTGACTTCCTGGACTTCACGATGCTCAGGGCGGCGTCCGCGTTGCGCAGCCACATGCCGACGGTGGGCAGGGCGGCAGCCGTCCCGGGGGACAGCATCGCTTTCATGGCTCCGCAATCGGTGTGTCCACAAACCACAATGTGCTGGACGCCAAGCGCGTTTACGGCGTACTCGATCACTGCGGAGACACTACTGCCGGCTTCCCCGTATGTCGGCACGAGGTTCCCAATGTTGCGGGTTACGAACAGCTCTCCCGGCCCGGATTGCGTGATCAACTCGGGGTCGACACGCGAATCGGCGCAAGTAATGAACAGGGTGTGCGGCTTCTGACCTTCCTCCACTGCGCCGCGATATACCTCGGCCAGAGTCGGGTAGACCTCAAGGCGAAATCGCCTGACACCCTCCATCAGTTTCTGCAGACTCTCGCGGCCCTTCTGTGTATTCGCCATATCAGATCGATACCTACCCATAGAGTACCTACCTAGTCAAGCAGAACCCACTCCTCATTACTAATGATCAGTTCCTGCAGAGTCGATAGCATTTGCTCTCCGGCAAGGTCCGCATGCGCGAAGACAGCGTCGAAAGCCGCAGACGCAACCGGCGTTCCTTCCGCGGAAGTGCTGCCAGTAAATGCCATCGACCACTCAGGGAACTGCCTTTTTTCAATTGGACCGCTCTGGATCACAGTCACCTCGCTGTGGCGCGAGTCCCGCTGGATCACCTCAAACACCCGGCCGATTGCATCCAGTGGACCCTCCAGCACTTGCGCAAAGCTTCCCGCGTTATACAAAAGCGCGCCCGAAATGCCGGCAAGCTGATTGTTTTTACGAGAACTTGCAAGTATGCTCTCAAGTTCTTCCTTGATTTCGGTCGAATCGCCGTACATCCGATTCCTGCTGCAATACACAATGCTGTAGAGCTGTTGTTCCATTTCAGTTCTCCTCTTGGGCCATCACGGTTGGCGTCGAGTAAAGTCGTGAGATCACCAGCTCCAATTCGCTGGCAGGGACCGGCCTTCCAAAGAAGAAACCTTGTACGGATGAGCAGCCATCCTTCTCGAGCCGGGCGAGCTGATCCGCAGTCTCCACGCCCTCGGCTAACGTGCACACTCCTAAGCTTTGCCCAAGCGCGGTAATCGCACGCACGATCGCCCTTTGCTTTAAGTCGTCTCCCTCAAAGCCTGCCAGCGATCTGTCGATTTTGATCTTGTCGAAAGGAAACCGCGCAAGCTGGCTCAACGACGCATATCCGGTTCCAAAATCATCCATTGCGATGCGGACTTTCATCGCCCGCAAAGCGTGCAGAGTCTTGAGCACCGCATCGTTGTTGCGGAGCAGGATTCCTTCCGTGATCTCGATTTCCAGCCGCTCACCGGGCAAACCTGAGCTTTGCAGAGCCCGTCCTACCGACTGCGCAAATG
>JACMLA010000342.1 GCA_014379815.1 Bryobacteraceae bacterium
CGCATCCAGATCAGCCGGTAGAGCTTCAGTTCGTCTTCCTGTAAAAACCCCTCAAGGCTCTCCGGCGTGCGGAGAACTGAGGTTGGCCGGATCGCTTCATGCGCGTCCTGTGCGTCTTTCTTGGTCTTATAGATGTTCGGCTTTTCCGGAATGTAGTTCGCACCGTAACGCTCCGTGATCAGAGCGCGTGCCTCATCCAGAGCATCGTTGGAAACACGGGTTGAATCCGTACGCATGTACGTAATCAGACCGACCGAGCCCTCTGCCCCGATCTCCACACCTTCGTAGAGCCTCTGCGCCAGTCCCATGGTCCGCTTCACGCTGAAGCGAAGCTTGCGGGCTGCCTCCTGCTGGATCGTGGAGGTGATAAACGGCGCGACCGGATTCCGCTTCTTCTCGCGGGTGCCAACCGATGCAACCGTATACGGTGCACCATCGACTGCCGCAACGATACCGTCCGCGGAAGCCTGGTTAGGAATCTCAAGATTCTCCTGATTCCGCTTTGCCAGCTGCGCTTTCAGTACAGGAGTCTTTTTGGCATTCAGCTGGACATCGATCGTCCAATACTCGCGCTTAATGAAGGCGCGGATCGCAACTTCACGCTCTACAATCAGGCGCAGCGCGACTGTCTGTACCCGGCCTGCTGACAAGCCGCGACGAACCTTATCCCACAGCAACGGAGAGATCTTATAACCCACCAGCCGGTCCAGCACCCGCCGTGCCTGCTGCGCTTCCACCAGGTGAACATTCACCTGCATCGGCTTTTCAAAAGCCAGCCGGATCGCCTTCTGTGTGATCTCGTTGAACATCACACGGTAGACCTGGGATTTTCCATCCGCCAGCTCTTCTTGCAGATGCGAACAGATCGCTTCCCCTTCGCGATCAGGGTCAGCAGCCAGATAGATGGAATCTACCTTTTTAGCGGCCGCTTTCAACTCAGCGATCAGCTTCTTCTTGCCTTCGATGATCTGATAATCCGGACGGAAGTCGCCATCGACTGCCACAGCCAGATCCTTCTTTGGCAGATCCTTAATATGACCGAGCGAAGCTTTCACGATGTACTGGTTGCCCAGATACTTGCCAATCGTTTTTGCCTTGGCCGGCGACTCGACAATGACCAGCGATTTTGCCATAAGCTACTGCGAACTCACCACACTTTAACAAAGTTCTTGCCAGGGAGCTGTTTCACGGCCCCTTCAATTTCCAGCTCAAACAGGGCTGCAATCACCTCTGATGAGGAAACCTGTAATAAAGATTCCATCAGGGCATCCAGGTGGATTGCGGCGTCCACCTTCAGTCGGGAGAGGACCTCCCTCGCCAGCTTAGCCTGTGGCGCCAGCCCTTCTGCCGGGACTCCTTCTGATGCATCGGACGCCACGGAAGATTCGAGACCCAGTTGCTGCTGTCCAGCCAGAACCAGCTGCCGACGGTCCGCAGGCGCCAGTTCCACCACTACATCATTCCATTCCTGAACCAGCTTGGCACCTTGCTTAATCAACAGGTTCGGGCCCCAGCTCATTTTGGAGGTGATGTTTCCCGGGACTGCGAAAACCTCTCTCTGCTGATCCATCGCCAGACGGGCCGTGATAGCCGAACCGCTGTATTGCGCGCCTTCCACTACCAGGATGCCGGCACTCATTCCACTCACGATCCGGTTTCTGACCGGGAAATTTTGCGGATACGGTGGAGTCGACATAGGGTACTCCGAAAGCAGCAAGCCCTTCTGTGAGATCTCCACTGCTAGCTTCCTGTTCTCCGCAGGGTATACCAAATCTATTCCACATCCGAACACCGCCACCGTATTGCCCCCCGCTTCCAGCACAGCTCTGTGCGATACAGTGTCGATCCCTTTCGCCATTCCGCTGGCAATCGTAACCTGCGCTGCGGCCAGATCGGCGGACAGCCTCTGGGCGGCGGCAACTCCGTAAGGAGTCGGAGTCCGGGTACCAACCACTCCAATCATCACAGTTTTCAGAAGCTCGGTCCTTCCCCGGGCAAACAAGACCACAGGCGGATCATATATCTCGCGGAGCCGCGCCGGATAGTCGGGATGGCGCAGCGTAATCAAAGTTCCATCATGCGCCCGGAGCTTTTCCTGCTGAACCACCGCGTCCTCAAACGTGCAGCCACTCGCAATTGTTTGCGCAATCGACCCGGAGATACCGCAGTCTTTCAACTCGTCGGTACACGCGCGGAAAATCTCGATCGGTGACCGGAACTTCGCTAACAGAGCCGCCCCAGTTCGCGGGCCAAGACCCGAAACCAGAACAAGCGCAAGCCAGTGAAGCTCTTCTTCGGCGGATAGCACATCGGCAGATAGCACGTCAGCGGAAATCACGTAAAATAGTCTCCGCCGAGGTGCAGAACTCTCATGGCCAAACGCAAAACATGGAAAGAGAAGCTAGACATTGGACGAGGTCCTAAACTCGTGCGTCTCGAAAAACCGTTCGCCGGTCTGAAACCGGGTACAGTTCTGCTGGTTCCTAACCCAGTCGTCGTCAAAGAGTACATCGACGCGATCCCTGACGGTCAAACTATCACTGTCGAACAAATGCGGCGGGATCTTGCATTCCAGCATGGCGCTGAGGCTACCTGTCCTACGTCAACCGGCATCTTTCTCAGGATCATCCGCGAAGCTGCCGCAGAAGACGAAGCAGCAGGGTTGCCCGCAACACCGGTTCACCGGCTGGTAAAGACGTTACACTAGTCACAGAAAGACATGCACCATCCGGTTGAAGATAAAAATCACGAGCTGCAGGCGGGTCTGCCTGTAGAACTGTATCAGCGGATCGATAGCGAAGTCGGGCAGGGGGTTGGCGACGGCATCCTGATTACTACGATGGATTTCGCCATCAACTGGGCCCGCAAAAATTCTATCTGGCCCATGACCTTCGGTCTTGCCTGCTGTGCCATCGAGATGATGGCGACCACCGATTCCCGATACGATCTGGCCCGCTTCGGTGCTGAAGTCTTCCGCGGTTCACCCCGCCAGTCGGACCTCATGATCATCGCCGGGCGCGTAGCTAACAAGATGGCACCCGTAATCCGTCAGCTGTACCAGCAGATGCCCGAGCCCCGCTGGGTCATCTCCATGGGTGCCTGCGCCACGTCCACAGGCGTCTTCAACAACTACGCTCTGGTGCCCGTGAATCAGATCATCCCCGTCGACATCTACGTGCCCGGCTGTCCTCCACGCCCCGAGCAGCTGATCTACTCCATTATGTTGCTTCAGAAAAAGATCGAGGCTACAAAAGGCACGCTCCTCAGGACTCTGAACCTCGATTGAACCTCGATTGACCTGAGAGTTGTCCCCCGACGCCGGCACTCCCTCATGTGACCCGCGTCCGAGAGCCACTTCTTTTGCCTGCCATATTCTTTGCGGCAGGCATTGCCTTTTCTGAAGGCCCAATATGGGCTCTTGTGGCTACAGCGGTGATCTGGTGTTACGCGCTCCGGATCAAACGGCTGACCTGGCTTCCTGCTCTGACACTCTGTTTCCTGCTCGGCGGCTTTACGGCTTCGCACCGCACCCCAGGGCCAGATCCTCAGATGGATGCAGAAGCTGGTGAAGTAGTCCTTCTCGCCGGATGCATCGCCGGTCCCGTCGCCGATGACGGTCTGCAACTCCGCTTTTCCCTCGAGGTCGACACCGGGGCAAAAGCACGCGTCACGCTCACCTCCAAACCCGGCGAGGCACTTCCCGCACTCAGCTATGGCGAGCAGGTGGAGATCGAAGCGAGAATCCGAAAGCCTCGCAACTACGGCAATCCCGGAGCGTTCGATTTTGCTGGCTATTTACGCCGCGATCACGTGTACTGGCTTGCGTCGGCACGTGGTGCTTCCAAGCTGAAGCAACTCCACACGCCTTGTGGTTCGCCATTGCGCCGTCACGCACTCGCGCTCAGAACCTTGATTACAACGCGCATCCGCAGTCTCACCGACAACGACGACCTCATGCCAGCCCTGCTGGTTGGCGATAACAGCTTTCTCGACAAAACACAAACCGCAGATTTCCGCGCGACTGGAACGTATCACGCGATCGTCGTTTCAGGACTCCATATCACCGTGGTGGCCGGCACAGCTCTTGCCCTGATGCGTCTCGCAGGAGTTCCGCTAAGCGCTCTCATCGCCGCCGGTGCCGCATTCGCGTGGCTCTACGCCGGAGTTGCGGACTTCCAGCCACCCGTCGTCCGATCCGCTGTGGGATTCTCGCTCTTCCTGTTTGCAACCTGGTTCCATCGCAAAGGGCGCTTGCTGAATCTGCTTGGCCTAACCGCGATTCTGCTCCTGCTCTGGGATCCATCCGCCGTCTACGATCCCAGCTTCCAGTTGACGTTTCTTTCCGTAGCCGCTATCGGCACACTGGCGTCGCCACTGGTTGACCGTACGTTCGGCCCGTGCCGCGATGGTTCGGGATTCGCCGGACAGCAATTTCAGCTGGAAACCGCACTAGTGGCAGAAACCTTCAGCGTGCCCGTCAAGTGGCTCCAGCGAGCACTCGGGGGTATCTTCGCCATCGCCGAGATGATCGTAATCTCGGCTTGCGTCCAACTCGCTCTGCTTGTGCCCAGCCTGATGTACTTTCATCAGATCTCAGCCACGGCAATCATGGCCAACGTGATCGTGGTACCGGTTCTCAGCGCTGCGGTTCCTATCGGCTTGCTCGCAGCTCTCACCGGCCTGCGCCCACTGGCCTGGTGGGCTGTGCATATGACTGCCTTCGCAAAGTCAGCGGTGGTGTTTTTCTCCACACTGGAGCCCGGGCTGCGGTTCCCCGATATACCCGTCGCCCTGCAAGCGGCACTTCTCGTTTCGGCAGGTCTGTTCGGCGCTGCTCTGCTGCTTCGAACAAATTGGGGCGCGCTTGTTGCTACCGGAACCATGGCCACAGGCCTGGCGATTCTTGCCGTTACCTGGACCCCGCAAGTGCCTCGTGGAAGTCTGGAACTCTCCCTCATCGACGTCGGGCAGGGCGATAGCATGCTGGTAGTTTTCCCCGACGGACGAACGCTCCTCATGGATGCGGGCGGCTTCCCGGTGTTCGACAAGCGGCTGAAATCCAGATTCGACATCGGCGAAGATGTCGTGTCTCCTTACCTCTGGCGGATGGGATTGCGGCGGCTCGACTATGTTGCTGTCTCCCACTTGCACGACGATCACGCCGCAGGTCTGCCCGCTGTCATCCGCAATTTCCGGCCCCGCGAGATCTGGACCGGGCTTGCACCGGAGAACAGTCCTTTGCTGGCGAAAATGCGCGAAGCTGCCTGGGTTGCCGGCAGCCGCGTAGTTGCAATGCATGAAGGGGATACGCGGGACTATGTGCGCGTGATATGGCCCCGGGCCGATGCTTTGCCAGGACCTCATGCAAAGAATGACGACTCGCTGGTACTTTTGCTCACGCACGGGAAACACCGGTTCTTGTTGATGGGCGACGGTGAGAAGAAGACCGAGCTGGGCATGCAGATACCGGAGGAGGTCGACGTCCTGAAGGCCGGGCACCATGGCAGCAAGACCTCTTCTCGCCCCGAGTTTTTGCAGGTAGTGCGGCCGTTATTTGCCATGATCGGCGTAGGAAACGGCAACTCTTACGGGCATCCGAGCCCTCAGGTTCTGGACAGTTTTCGTGAGAACGGCACACGTGTTCTGCGAACCGACGAGGACGGGCTGGTGCAAGTCCGGTCGGACGGGACGCGTCTCCGGATATGGCGTAACCGCGACGGGCGACCTTCGGAGTACCCCGCTTTATCTGGCGGTGGAATAGATTAAATGAACGGAACCATATAGAATACCCGGCAAGGGGGGTTCTTTCTTGAACCGATTACACCGTGTAGTGTGTGTGCTCGCGGCACTTCTTGTGACCGCGGGTCTTATTTATGGACAGGCCGTTAGTGGCACTCTCCTCGGCACTATCTTAGACGCAACCGGCGCCACCGTTCCAGGCGCAAAGGTTCTCATTACTGAGCAAAACACTGGAATCAGCCGGAACAGCGTGACCACGTCTGCCGGCTATTTCGCTTTCCCAGACCTCCAGCCCGGTGTCTACACAGTCACCGTCGAACAGGTCGGCTTTAAGAAGACTGTGCGTCAGAACGTCGAAGTTCTGGTCAACAGTACGATGCGCGTGGACGTGCAGCTCCAGACAGGAGATGTTACCGAAACGATCTCGGTCACTGCCGAGGCTCCGCTCCTCCAAACTGACCGGTCCGATACCGGCCGCAAAATCGAGACGCAGCAGCTGGCTGATCTTCCTGTAGGCACGAACCGCAACTTCCAGAACCTGCTGAATCTCGTTCCAGGAACAACGCGCGCTTTTCGTCCTCATTCTGTCTTCTTCAATGCGCAGGGATCGTTGTCCACTCAGGTGAACGGCCAGTCGCGACTGGCCAATAATGTTCAGCTCGAAGGCATCGACAACAATCACCGCACCGGATTGCTGGCAGCTCTCATTCCACCAATCGAAG
>JACMLA010000343.1 GCA_014379815.1 Bryobacteraceae bacterium
CTCTGTCTCCGCTGGTTCGTAATTTTCTTTTCCTGCTTGTCGACCGCCGTCGCACGGATCTGCTGAATGAGATCGCGCCGGCCTTCGAAGCCGCAGTCGATGAACGTCTCGGGCTCGTCCGGGCAGAAGTAAAATCCGCTACTCCGCTTTCAGAACCGCAGCAAGCTGAACTCGAAGGTGCTCTCTCTCTGGTCGCCGGACGCCGGGTTCGCTGCGACTATCAGGTGGATCCAGCCCTGATTGGCGGCGTTGTGGCAAGGATCGGTTCCACGGTTTACGACGGCAGCGTACGCTCGCAGCTTGAAGCAATGCGACAAACGCTCGTATCGTAATCCTCGTCCTCTCATCGAGATTACAGACTTCAGGCTCCGGCAGGCGAGAGCCCGAAGATTGGGGAAACATGCATGGCTCAAATCCGGGCAGATGAAATTACGCGGGTACTCCGCGAAGAGATCGAGAATTATGACCGCGCCATCAACGTCGCTGAGACCGGCTTTGTCATCTCGGTAGGCGACGGTATCGCCCGTGTATATGGCCTGGAAACGGTTATGGCAGGTGAGCTTGTCGAGTTCCCGCAAAACGTCTCTGGCATCGCGCTGAACCTCGAGGAAGATCAGGTTGGCGTTGTGCTCCTTGGCGACTACACCGGAATCAGCGAGGGCGATGAAGTCCGCCGGACCGGCCGCATCATGTCCGTCCCGGTCGGGGAAGCTCTGGTCGGACGAGTGGTCAATGCCATCGGTCAGCCTATCGACGACAAGGGGCCCATCGATACAACCGAGTTCTTCCCGGTAGAGCGTATCGCTCCCGGAGTAATCGACCGCCAGTCGGTAAAGCAGCCTCTGCAGACCGGAATCAAGGCTATCGACGCTATGATCCCGATTGGCCGGGGACAGCGCGAACTCATCATTGGCGACCGTCAGACTGGAAAGACCGCTGTAGCCCTCGACACCATCGTGAACCAAAAGGGAGGCGACGTAATTTGTATTTACGTCGCTATTGGACAAAAGCGATCGACGGTCGCGCAGATCGTAAAAACCCTTACGGATTACGGGGCGATGGATTACACGATCGTGGTGGCGGCCACGGCTTCAGACCCCGCGCCTATGCAGTACATCGCGCCTTTCTCGGGTTGCGCGATGGGCGAATTCTTCCGTGACAGCAGCCGGCATGCACTCGTTATCTACGACGATCTTTCCAAGCACGCCGCATCCTATCGCGAGATCTCTCTCCTGCTCCGCCGTCCCCCGGGACGGGAAGCGTTTCCCGGAGATGTGTTCTACCTCCATAGCCGTCTGCTGGAACGTGCCGCTAAGCTCAACGATGAGCTTGGCGGCGGTTCACTTACTGCACTGCCGTTTATCGAAACGCAGGCGGGTGATGTCTCGGCCTACATCCCGACTAACGTTATCTCCATCACTGATGGCCAGATCTATCTTGAAGCTGACTTGTTCAATTCCAATGTCCGGCCCGCGATCAACGTGGGTCTCTCGGTAAGCCGCGTCGGTGGTTCTGCCCAGACCAAAGCCATGCGCTCGGTAGCCGGCTCGCTGCGTCTGGAACTGGCCCAGTATCGCGAACTCGCAGCCTTCGCACAGTTCGGCTCCGATCTGGATAAAGCTTCGCAGCAACAGCTGAACCGGGGCCGTCGTCTGGTTGAAATTCTGAAGCAACCCCAGTTTCAGCCCCTGCCTTTTGAGAAGCAGGTTCTGATTGTGTTCGCTGGAACTAATGGAGTGCTTGACGATCTGCCGGTCGAACACGTCCGCCGTTTCGAAAGCGAGCTGTACAACTTCGTTGAGAACGCGCACCCGCAGGTCCTTACCGATATTCGGGAAAAGAAGGCGATCGACGACAATCTCAAGGCCAAGCTAAAAGACGTCCTGAAGGAGTTCAAGGATCGGTTTACCGCCGAACTGAAGAAGTAAGTCGATGCCCAGTCTGATCGACATACGCCGCCGCATCCGGTCGGTGAAGAGCACGCAGCAGATTACCAGAGCCATGAAGATGGTCTCGGCTGCTCGTTTGCGGCGCGCCCAGGAGAGGGTTGTTTCCGCGCGACCCTATGGCAATAGCCTGCGTGACATGCTGGCGAACGTGGCCGCAGCTGCAGGAGAGGACTTCTCCTCGCCCTTGCTTACGCCACGCCACGAAGGCCGCATTCAGGTCATACTGTTTACCTCCGACCGGGGCCTGGCAGGGGCTTTCAACACGACCCTGATTCGTGCCGCGCAGCGTTTTGTCGACGATCACCGGGACGCGCAAGTCGAGTTCGAACTGGTGGGTCGCAAGGGCCGCGACTATTTCCGCCGGCGCAGTTACGGAATCACCGGAGAGCATGTCGGACTGCTGGGTAAGGTGCAGTTCACCGACGCGCAGGCCATCGGCCAGAAGCTGGCGAAACGCATCCTTGACGATGAGATTGACGCCGTGTATGTCGTCTACAACGAGTTTCGCAGCGTCGTTTCCCAGAAGTTGACGGTGACCAGAATTCTGCCAGTGACGCCTCCTCAGGAATCCAATCAGGTCGACTACATTTATGAGCAGCCACCGGCGCGGCTTCTGGAAGCGCTGCTGCCGAAATACATCGACCTGCAGGTTTATACAGCAATGATTGAAACCGTGGCCTCGGAACATGCTGCGCGCATGACTGCCATGGACGCTGCCACCAGCAACGCGTCGGACATGATTGACCGCTTGACGATCTACATGAACCGCGTCCGCCAGGCCAGCATTACGCGCGAAATCATCGAAGTTGTCAGCGGAGCCTCGGCGCTCGGGTAGGAGTTACTCATGAACGAAACATCAGCTACGAACGGATCGACAGGCAAGATCATTCAGGTCGCTGGCCCTGCAGTGGACGTCCAGTTCCCGGAAGGGAAAATACCGGCCATTCACAATGCTCTTCGCATCACCAGCGAAGGCTACACAGTCCCGACGCCGGTCGACATTATCGTGGAAGTCGCCCAGCATATCGGGGAAGGGCGCGTTCGCACGATCGCGCTGCAGCCTACCGAAGGTCTGGTTCGCGGCATGCCTGTAGCGGACCTCGGGCGCCCGGTTACCGTGCCTGTGGGTCCGCAGACCCTCGGTCGCGTGATGAACGTAATCGGCGAGCCAATCGATAAGATGGGCCCGGTCGCTACGGAACAGCGCTACTCGATTCATCGCCCCGCTCCAGCCTTCGCTGAGCAGTCCACAGAGCTGCAGATGTTCGAGACAGGCATCAAAGTGATCGACCTACTGGAGCCTTATCTCCGAGGCGGAAAAATCGGACTCTTTGGTGGTGCTGGCGTCGGCAAAACCGTCGTCATCATGGAGCTGATTAACAACATCGCCCTGAAGCATGGAGGCGTCTCGGTGTTTGCCGGCGTGGGCGAGCGTACCCGCGAAGGCAACGATCTCTGGCACGAAATGCGGGATGCCGGAGTACTCGATCCCAGCGACTACACCAAGAGCAAAGTCGCTTTAATTTACGGGCAGATGACCGAGCCGCCAGGAGCCCGTCTTCGCGTCGGTCTGACCGGCCTTACTGTTGCGGAATACTTCCGCGATGCCGGTCAGGATGTGCTGCTGTTCATCGACAACATTTTCCGATTTACACAGGCGGGCTCAGAGGTCTCGGCGCTACTTGGCCGCATGCCTTCAGCGGTGGGATACCAGCCTAATCTTGCGACCGAGATGGGTGAGTTGCAGGAACGCATTACCTCGACGCGAAGCGGCTCTATTACCTCGGTGCAGGCCATCTACGTGCCCGCTGACGATTACACCGATCCTGCACCGGCCACAACGTTCGCGCACCTCGATGCTACGACGAACCTTTCGCGCTCGATCTCGGAGCTAGGCATCTATCCGGCAGTCGATCCCCTTGCCTCGACATCGCGAATTCTGGACCCTAACATCATTGGGCAGGCCCACTATGATGCCGCGCAGCAGGTGAAGCAGATCCTCCAGCGTTACAAGGACCTGCAGGATATCATTGCGATTCTTGGTATCGACGAACTGTCAGAAGAGGATCGCATCACGGTCGCCCGGGCCCGAAAAGTCCAGCGTTACCTGTCACAGCCTTTCCACGTTGCCGAGCAGTTCACCGGCATCAAAGGCAAATACGTCAAGCTTGAAGACACCATCCGATCCTTCCAGGAAATCCTCGCCGGTAAGTGCGACGAGCTACCGGAGCAGGCGTTCTATATGCAGGGAACCATCGAAGACGTGTTCGAACGGGCGGAAACTCTGAAGAAGGCGGCCTAATCCCATGGCGGCTGATTCCTTTCAGCTTGAGGTCGCCACCCCCGAGCGGCTTCTGGTGCAGGAGCCTGTACGGGAGGCTCAGATTCCCGCAGAAGCCGGTATGCTGGGCATCCTGCCAGACCACGCCGCGCTTCTCTCTCTGCTGGGCACCGGCCAGCTCAGCTACACGCTGGCATCGGGGGGCCAGAACACCATCGTAATCAGCGGTGGCTATCTGGAGATCCTGAACAATCATGTACGGGTGCTGGCGGATCGAGCAGAGCGCGCTAATGAGGTCGA
>JACMLA010000344.1 GCA_014379815.1 Bryobacteraceae bacterium
CGGATCGAGGCCATCTTGTAGACAGCAATTAGCTCGTCGAAACGGGTTAGGGTGAGATTCGGCCCAAGGGGATAGGTCAGCGTGACACTGGTGAGCTTCTCTGCTCCGAACTTTCCGGAGCGGTCCACTGGTGGCACGAGTTGCCTGCCTAACAAATCGGGCGGGTGGCCAGCCTTTGCGGAATCGCGAATCAGGAGGTCTATACCAACTGTCGCGTCGTATCGATCTGCAGTTGTTGCAATGATCTGGATCGCACGGCAGCAGGACGTATCGAAGTAGGTTCCAAAGTTCTGGCGAGCTTCCATATTGAGCTTCAGACGATCCGTGGATCGAAGCTTTCTATGTGCAGGGTGACCTCGCAGCACCAGGGACTTGGGAGGAGGGCGTCGGTGCGGAGGACGGAAGATCCAGTACACGCCGAAGAAGGGGACACTGAGCGGGGAGGCCATCGGGGCAGCAGATGGCGCGGAAAACATCGAGGGCAACGGCGGTACCAGAACCGTGTGCTTCTCTTCCTCCGGGTAGAGGATGACGCCCTGATGCAAATCATCATCCGGTGTGATGTCGTTCGCTGCGGGATGGAACTCAAACTCTGCGCGATCTTTCGCCGTGCTTGCTTCGGCTGCGCTCTGGGGCCCGGCCGCTGTCCACAAGTGAGGATACAAGGCCCATCCGGTGAGCAATGCGGCCGCAACAACGATAAGCCCCAACGCTGGCCTCACCTCCCGAAAATTGTGGCAACGCGCTCTGCTTTGCGGAATTGCGATAGTCCCGGCGAGTTGGGAAAGCATCCCTGTCCCTACAACAGCAGCGGCCGTGGCAAGGCCTGATTCCCCCACAACCGCTAAACCTGAGCCGGTTTGCATGACGACAGCAGCACCAAGGCATTGGCGAATCCGTTCCGACCACACACCCTCAAGTGGCGGACTCAGGACAAAGTCTCCCTGCGGGAACATCGGGGCACTGACAGGCAAGCCGGACTTCGCGCCAGCATGGTGCTGCAGCGACCTTGCGATGATCCAAACCGCCGCGCAGGCAGGCACCACTGCCAGGGTCGAGTATCGGTACAGGAAGAGAGATGCCGGGACTATGAGTGCGCCCGAAGTGCAGGCCGCGAATAAGATATGCCGGAAGCAGGGCCTTCCCCGACCGCCTGGCCATGGCAAAGTGATCAGGAAAACAACTCCACCTACAAGGGCAGCAAGCGCAGTATAGGCAGCGGAGATCACGATCAGGAGAGGAAGATTCAGCAGGCGCTCCGAATCGTGGCAAATCCAGAGCGCAACGCCACACACGCAGAGTACCGATAGGGTGAGCACACGCGCGGGTGCGGTCATGGGTCCCTGGACGCCCCTGGTTTGGAATTAGTTCCCGACAGCCGTGGCTGTCTCGGTTATTCTGGTGTTTGCCTTCTGCCGATGGATAACGAAGCTTCCGCGACTGCGACACAGCCAGCATCGAATCCCTCGTGGGAACGCGTACAACTGGCGCGTCATCCGAAACGGCCTCACGCGCTCGACTTCATTGGGCGGATATTTTCCGATTTTTCAGAACTCCACGGCGATCGTGCGTTTGGTGATGATGCGGCGGTTGTGGGAGGAATGGCCACTCTCGACGGCATTCCGGTGATGGTCATTGGACAACAGAAAGGCAGAGATACACGGCAGAAGCTGCACCGGAATTTCGGGATGCCCAAGCCCGAAGGGTACCGCAAAGCACTTCGCTTGATGCAGCTGGCCGACAAGTTTCGGCGGCCCATCCTTACGTTGCTGGATACACCGGGTGCATACCCCGGCATCGACGCCGAAGAGCGAGGCCAGGCAGAAGCAATTGCTATGAATTTGCGCGAGATGGCCCGGCTGCGAGTGCCCCTCATCGCCACCATCATCGGAGAGGGGGGCAGCGGTGGAGCGCTTGGGCTTGGAGTGGGAAACCGGGTCCTGATACTCGAGAATGCAATCTATTCCGTGATCTCACCGGAAAGCTGTGCTGCGATCATTTGGCGTGATGCGGGCAAGGCGCAACTAGCTGCGGCTGCCCTAAAACTTACCGCTCCGGACCTGCTGCAACTGGGTATCGTCGATGCCATTGTGCCGGAACCTCCCGAGGGAGCCCAAACCGACTACGACGCAACTGCAGCGGCTTTGAAGACGGTTCTATCCGCGGCCTGCCGGGAGCTTGGAGCGCTTACGGCGGAGCAGTTAATCGAGGATCGATACCGGAAATTTCGTCAGATGGGTAACTTCTTTACGGAGGGTGACACTTGAAGGCCGGTCGGGTGCTACTGATACTTGCCAGCGTGATCGCTTTCTTCGGCCTGCTTACCTACTTGACGCTAAGTCCCAAACAGCAGCGTGCCAAGGTCTGCGTCGAATACGAAGGTCGCGGCAACTGTGCGACAGCTTCGGGACCTAGCAAGGAACAAGCGCAAAGGGCGGCGACAGACACGGCCTGCGCCACCGTCGCCAGCGGTATGACGGCTTCGATGTCGTGTTCGCATAAACCTCCTGTCAGCATCGAGTGGCTAAACTAAAACGCCACGCGCCGGCCCTGCTTCTGCTAGCCGGACTTTGCGTGTTGGCTTACATCCCCATTCTGCAGTTCCCCTTCATCGCTGACGATTACACGCAGATTCCCATGGCTTCGGTGTACGGGGCACCTTCCGGGTGGGCCCAGTTATCGCAGGATTCCGCGTTCCGGTTTCGATTCACTTACATTGAATTAACCTGGCTTTTGCACCGCCTCTTCGGGTTTACGCCGGCCCCTTTTTACGCCGCCAGCATAGCCCTGCATATTGCCTGCACGTGGATCGTCTACGCCACAGGAGTTTGGTCGCGAATCGGATGGAATGTAGCACTTCCCGCAGCCGCTTTTTTCGCCGTGTACGAAGGACATCAGGAGGCTGTCATGTGGGTGGCGGCATCGATGGAGC
>JACMLA010000345.1 GCA_014379815.1 Bryobacteraceae bacterium
AATACGTACGACCCCGTTTCAGCGAAGCCGGCGAGATGCGCGTGCTGGCCTCACGGCATCCTGTCATTGAGAAGCTGGCCGAGAAGCAGGCCCAGCGCTTCATCCCCAACGATCTCTATTTGAATCCCGCCCAGTTCATCGCCGTTATCACCGGACCTAATATGGGTGGCAAATCGACATACCTGCGCCAGGCTGCGCTGTTGAGCATCCTTGCGCAAAGTGGAAGCTACGTCCCCGCGACGGAAGCACTGCTGCCAGTGATCGACCGTGTGTTCACACGAATCGGAGCTGCGGACAACCTGGCGCGTGGACGATCGACCTTCATGGTGGAGATGACCGAAACTGCGGCAATCCTGAACACCGCCACGGCACACAGTCTGATCGTGCTGGATGAGATCGGGCGCGGTACTTCCACTTACGACGGTCTGGCGCTGGCATGGGCGGTGGTAGAACATATTCATTCCCGGATTCAGGCGAAGACTTTGTTTGCCACTCACTACCACGAGCTCACCGAACTGGCGGAACAACTCGAGGGCATACGGAATCTTCATGTGTCTGTGCGGGAGTCCCGCGAGGGAATCATTTTTTTACGAAAAGTGGAACCCGGAGCTGCGGACAAAAGCTATGGCATCGAGGTTGCGCGACTGGCGGCGCTTCCGGTTAGCGTGATCGAACGCGCGCGTGAGATTCTGGCCCTGCATGAGCGCGCCGAGCAAACGGTAACAGAAGAAGCTTCGCCACGAACCGCTACTCCTTCCCTGCAGATTTCCCTGTTTGAGCCTGTCAATTACGAGATTGCAGATCGTATCCGGAACGTGAATCTGGACGAGTTGCGCCCTGTAGACGCGCTGCGTCTTCTGTCTGAGTTACAGGAAGAGTTGAAAGTACGATGAGAGTCGCCGGAATCATGAGCGGTACGTCGCTGGATGGAATCGATGTGGCAGTCTGCGATGTGCGGGGCCGGCACTTTGAAGTCGTTGGCTTCCGTACGTTCCCCTATTCAAAAGACGTTCGGGAGGACCTGCTCAGTGTGTCGAATACGGAAACGCATACCGCGCAGATTTCCCGTTTGAATTTTGAGTTGCCTGCTTTGTATGCGAAGGCGGTCCGCAAGTGTGGAATTCCGATGGACACGATCCAGCTGATCGGCTGCCACGGACAAACGATCTTTCATGGGCGCAACAGTACGCTGCAGATTGGCGATGGCTCGGTGCTGGCGGAACTGCTGGACATACCCGTCGTTTCTGATTTCCGTTCACGCGATATGGCCGCGGGTGGTTCGGGCGCGCCCCTTGTTCCGTTCCTTGACTATCGTCTGTATCGCCATCCCAAACTTGGCCGCGTGGCGCTAAACATCGGAGGCATTGCCAACATCACGGCCATTCCTCCCGATGCCGAGCCAGAGGACGTAATTGCTTTCGACACCGGACCCGGGAACATGGTGGTGGATCAGCTGATCAGCATTCATACCAAAGGTGCACAGCAGTTCGATCGGGGAGGAGCGATGGCTGGCAAAGGCCGTCTCAATGAAAAGCTTCTCGACACGCTGCTGCGCTCCCCTTTTTACAGGCGAAAACCTCCCAAGTCCGCAGGACGCGAACAGTACGGTCGCGAGTTTGTGGAGGAACTGATCCTTACCGGACTTCCCATCTCCGACCTGATCACAACCGCTACCGCCCTGACGCCCGCGTCTGTTTCGATAGCGCTCCGGCGCTTTGTCAAGCACCCTGTCCACGAACTGATCGTGTCCGGAGGCGGGGTACACAACCGGATGATGATGAGCTACCTGTCTCGCTTTCTGCCAGGTCTGCGCGTACGGACTTCCGACGAATTCGGCGTAAACGGAGATGCGAAGGAAGCTGTGGCGTTTGCCCTGCTCGCTTATGAGACCTGGAACCGCAGGCCCTCCAACGTTCCTTCCGCGACGGGTGCCCGAAGAGCTGTTGTGCTCGGCAAAATCAGCTACTAGACGCAGTTTTTCGTGGGCACGGTGCTGCTACGATAGCCCCATGCATCGCCGTTCGTTCTTGTCCGCGGCAGGTTTGTCCGCGGCAGGCTTTACCGTAGCAGCGTCTCTCTCCCCTGCTCCTGCGCAAACCGCAAAGAGCCCCATACAGTGGAAGAATAAACAACCCGGGATGTCGTACCGCCCACTGGGCCGCACCGGCTTAATGGTGTCTGAGGTAGTCAGCGGTGGTGACCCTATCCGGTCGGAAACCTACCGGCACCTCGATCTCGCGCTGGAACTGGGCTTGAATTATCTCGATATGGCGCCCGCATACGGCAACGGCGATTGCGAAATTGCGTATGGCAAGTTTCTCGGAACCGATTCTGCCAAGCGGGACAAAGTATTCCTCGCCACCAAAGTCAGCGGTCTGCAAAACATCCGGAACCGCAGATACAAAGCAATCTTCGATGGACTGCCTGGAGATAAGCAGAGCGCCATTCTGAAGCGGGCCGAGGACATGCGGCGAGAACGCATGGTGGAGAAACCGGGGTACTTCGTCGACTACTACCCGGGCCAGCGAAACCAGATTCCACCTGCTTATCTGGCCAACGCGATGCAAAGCGACTACGCGAACAAAGTGGAAGCGAGCGCTGAGTATCGCGACTTCATCG
>JACMLA010000346.1 GCA_014379815.1 Bryobacteraceae bacterium
CCGGCAGCTCTGCCCGACGCACCCGGATTTTTACCTCGATACGCGAACCGAGGCGGTTGAGGACCGACATGAGCCGGTCCACGGTGAACCGCCCAAGATCCGCGTTGCGGATGCGCGAGAAGTCGGCGGCGGCGATGCCCGTGCGGTCATGCGCCGCCCGTACAGTCAGCTGTTCCTTATCAAGCGCCTTGATGATCTCAGCGGCGAGGATGGCCTTGAACTGCAAGGCATCCGCATTCTCGCGCCCAAGGTCCCGGAAGACGTTTCCGCTCCCGCGTACAATTTCCAGCTTTTCATTTTTCATCGCAATATCTCCTTCAGTCGCTTCAAACGGTTTTAATCAGGTCGATCTCACGTTGTGGCGTCTCGATGCCTTGCGTCGATTTTTTCTGGAAGGCGTGGATCACCCAGATATCGCTGCCGAGCTGCACCGCGTAGACAACCCGGTAGGCATCGCCCTCGAAAGGCAGCGCGATCTCCAGCACGCCGGAGCCAAGCCATGTAGCGGCTTCGCAATATCGGCCTTGCCGCCCTCGGCTGCAATTGTCAAAGCTGTGAGGCAGATCGCCTGTGCCCCTTCCGGGAACATCTCGAATTTCCTGAGAGCTGCCTTGAGCCGGGAAACAGGCCGGGTCTTACGGACTTCCTCCATCCGTCATCGAGTGCCATCCATATCATCCAATGTTGTCATATTTGACAACGACAGGTCGATCCCGAGGTAAGGCTTCCCGACGCGAAGCGTCCATGGACATAAAAACCGGTTACTAAGGGACTTCCCCCCTCCCGGACCGGCGAGTAAAAAGATTTGTTAAGAATTATTGCGACCTGCAACTTCCGGTTGGATTTTAGCGTTATTACATTCAACTCCGTCCGCGCGGGCGCATTGACCCAACCCAACTCCTAAATGCGCCCGCTTTTCGCCGTTATTAGTCGAACATACCTTCGAACAGTACGGTGCTCAGGTAACGTTCGCCAGCATCGGGCAGTACAACTACAATCATCTTGCCTTTCATCTCCGGCTCTTTGGCGATCCTGACAGCAGCTGCGGCAGCCGCTCCGCAGGAGATACCGCACAAGATGCCTTCTTCGCGAGCCAGCCTGCGCGCCATCTCCACAGATTCTTCGTTGGAGACCTGCTCCACCCTGTCCACCATCGACATATCCAGTGTCTCCGGGACAAATCCCGCACCGATTCCCTGGATCTTGTGGGGGCCCGGACGTACCTCTTCGCCGTTCCGGGTCTGCGTGATCACCGGGCTGTTTATCGGTTCCACGGCTATCGACTGGATGGGCCTCCCCATGGTGTTCTTGAAATAGCGGGACACTCCGGTGATCGTGCCGCCGGTACCGACGCCAGAGACCAGAACATCTGTTTTGCCCTCGGTATCTTCCCAGATCTCCGGGCCCGTAGTCTGCTCATGGATTTCAGGGTTAGCCGGATTGCGAAACTGCTGCAGGAGCACGAAGCGATCCGGATCGGATGCCCGTATCTCTTCCGCCTTGGCAATAGCTCCTTTCATTCCCAGAACACCTTCGGTCAGTACCAGATTGGCTCCAAAGGTTTTCAAAACCTTTCGCCGTTCCATCGACATGGTCTCGGGCATGGTCAGCGTGATGGGATAGCCACGTGCCGCGGCAACAAATGCCAGCGCGATTCCGGTGTTTCCGCTGGTGGGTTCGATCAGTGCTTTGCCCGGCTTCAGGATGCCGCGTTTCTCCGCGTCCCAAACCATGGAAGCTCCGATGCGGCACTTCACGGAGTATGCCGGATTCCGGCCTTCAATCTTGGCGAGCAGAGTCACAGGTGCGCCATCTGTGACCCGGTTCAGACGTACCAGCGGGCTCTTGCCAATACTCAAAGAATTGTCAGCGTAATACATAGGATTTCCTTCCTTATATTTCCCAGTTCGGCACGTATTTACCCTGCTTTTCACGCCACTGACGCACCAGATCGGCGAACGTCAGGGTATCGATCACGGCAGAAACAGAAGCATCCACCTGTCGCCATAATTCGGCCAGAGGATTGACCGTAACATTTTTTGCCACAGGCCTCGACCTCCTGCTGGACTCGACGAACCGAATTACCTGGCCGACGGTAATTGCATTGGATGGGCGGGCCAGAAGGTAGCCTCCTTCTGCTCCGCGCCTCGATTCCACGAAGCCGCCTTGCTTCAGCGTAGCCAGTATGAGCTCCAGAAATTTTTGTGGGATTTCCCGTCTCCTCGCGATATCTGCGATCTTGACAGGTTCACCTGAGGGTTGCTGCGCCAGATCGAACAGAGCCTGCAGAGCGTATTCGCCCTTAACAGAAATGTGCATCCGTAGTAACCAATCTCTACCAGAGATTAGTTAATCACAAGGCTCCGAGTCAGATGACGAGGGCGCCCCGGAGTTCGAGCTCAGCATGATCAACCCAGCGATTCAAGGAGGTGTTTTGGACGAAGGTTAAATTCTCGATGGAAACAGGCCCTTTCGGCGCACTTTCCGTCCACCGTCGGAACGCCATCTCGTATCGCTCGGCCACCGTGTCCGGGTCCAGTCCCTGTGCCAGAGTGATATGCGGGTGGTACGTGTGTGGCTCGTCAAAGTACAGCGGTCCTGAATTCAAGACGTCATGCATGTCGAAGAAGCACTTACGGCCGCGACTGATATCGGCGAAGATCACCGAGGTTTCTGAGAAGACTCGGATCCTGGGGACCTCGATGTCGAAAGCAGGAAACTGTGCACTGCGGCGACGAAGATCGGACTCTGCGATCGATGCGTCCACCTCAAGTGGTCTCGGCGGCAAGATCGTAACATGTGACTGTGCCACGCATCCGGAAACCAGTTCCTGACGCAGTTGCGTAATGAAATCGCCCAGCGGTTCCGGGATGTAGCTGACAACCGCGTATTGGTTCACAAGCTGTGAAGAACTGGGTGGGCCGCAATTCACCGGACTGCTTCCTCTGTCGCGGACCCGGATGTGGGAACTGATCCCGGAATCTCCGGTTTGGTCTCTATCACCAGCCATTGCGCCTGTTCGAAGCCTACGAATTTGTAGATGCGCAGATCACCGCAATCCGATTCCAAAATGTCACCAGGTTGCAACGCGTCCGCCGAGTCCTTCAGTTCCAACCATGCCGCATAAGGAGTTCGCGCCTCCACAGAGGACGCTGCTTCGTAGTCTTTGGCCCGCACAGTCGAAAGACCCAAAGTATGAGGCGCCCAGCGAAATTGCTGACGGGCAGTCTCTTTCAGGCGGTGAAGGCGGTAGACGGGCACCCTTGACTATTCTCCCCAGGGACAAAGTGTAAGTTATCCCGAATGCCGTATTTTACAACTGAGGTAAGCGCAGCTTCGCAATCAGTTCGCCCCATGTCGATCCACCGGCTTGTGTTTGGACTGGTCCAGCACATCGAATCCCAGGCCGATCCCAGTGGGTTCTCCGGCGTGATTTCGATAATTTCCACGTCCCCGGCTCCGGGCGGAGAATACTTGCTCCACAACTGCACGCCCTGGACAAGTCTCTTTATCCACGACGAGCGCGTTTTCAGCAGATTTACCGCTACGATGCGCGTGGCACCCATCTCCAGAGCTGCCCAAACCGGCAGTGGATCCATGAGTCCACCGTCTGTGTAGTAATTCCCATCGATCTGGTATTGCGGCAGGATGAACGGGACAGAGCAAGAGGCGGCAATGTGTTTCCACCGGATGTCCGGCGCACGGAACAGGGTGGGGCGCATACGCTTCAGCTCGGTTAAGACAACACCGAATTCTGTCTGCACGTGATACCCGGCGCACATCTCCTGGATCGTATCGACAAGACGGCTCGAGTCGAGGATCCCATCAGTCAGGGAGTTCGGCATTCTCCAGCGAAGTTCCGACATGACGTGGAGGTTCAGCCATCGGTCCACGAGTTCCGGCCCTGTGCAGCCTCCCGCGATCAGCCGTCCGTTCAGAGAGCCGACTGAGGCACCCACAACGATGTCGGGCTGATAGACGGTGGACAGGACATCCCAGACGCCGGCCTGGTACGACCCGAACATTCCGCCGGCAGACAAAACGAGTGCCGTCTTTTCTTCAGCGTTCACATGCATACGATACGTAACGCGCGACTTGCGTTTCAGAGGGGAAGGAAACGACAATAAATTTGCTCATGCCATTCGATCCTCTCCGCTACAGTTTGCCTGTGGCGGATATGCTCCGCACGGAGGTAACCGAAAGCCGCTTGCTCCCTCTTGTGTTAAATCGGCCTGTTGCAGACCATCCTTTAGAGATGCTGCGTTTTGCCAGCTCTGTTGATCTTTTTCCTGGCGCACGGGCTCCGGAGGCTGCACTTGCGGGTTTATGGCTCTATTTCTCATACTTTAACGAGGCTCACGGCATCGCGCAGGACCTGCCGTCCGCAGAAGGCAGCTACTGGCATGGCATCCTTCACCGACAGGAACCCGACATTATCAACGCGGGATATTGGTTCCGGCGGGTCGGGCAGCATGCTGTTTTTGAGGCACTTCGGGACGCGTCGGCACCAATCCTCGCGCAAGCCAATACAGGGTCCGCAAAGGTTCTGGAAGGAAATACGTGGAATCCTGTTGCCTTTAATGAGTTTTGTGACTCTGCGCGCCGACGGCCGGGCTCAGCGGAAGAAGTCGTGGCGCGTCAGATTACAACCCTTGAGTGGCAGTTGCTGTTTGACTATTGCGCCTCACCGGCTGCGGCTTAGTGCGTCTGCACCGGAGTTGTTCGCGCTCTGGCTCGGTCACGAACTCTTTAAACGCTCGGTTGGAGAACTTCAAGCAATAGCCGCCGCCGCATTTCGACCACGCGCTCAAACCTCGACATTGTGCTACATAATTCAGAGAGCTCAGCCATGATGGAAGGAATCAAGTTCGTCACCGACGCTAAGGGCAATAAGGTAGCCGTCCAGCTCGACCTTAAGGAGCACGGGGACCTCTGGGAAGACATTCAGGATGGGCTCGTCGCCGAAGCACGGAGAGACGAGAAGAGCATTCCCTGGGCGGAGGTGAAAACCGGTCTCGTCAAAAGCGGCAAGCTCAATAAGTGACGCGGTACACGCTCCTTGTCAAACCTTCCGCGCAGAAGGAGCTGAATGCACTCAACGATAAGAAGCTCATCGGTCGGCTTGTAGCGAAGATAGAAGCTCTCATTGCAAATCCTCGCCCCGCAGGATGCAGAAAGCTCCAGGGATTTCGGGACCTTTGGCGTGTTCGGGTCGGGGATTACCGTATTGTGTACGCCATCGATGACGGCAGCAGGTGCATCGACGTTACGCGTATCGCGCAGCGAAGCGAAGTCTATGACTGATCCGAACAAGCGAACAGAAGAGGCTGAAGTAAACTGAGCACCGCTGCGCCTCACCGGCTGCGGCTTAGTGCGTCTGCACCGGAGTTCTTCGCGCTTGCGTCATCTTAGAAAACGGAGAAAACGGGAGAGTTCTTGCTGAAACGTATTCTGCTCATTCTGATTCCACTGCTTCTGCTGCTGGGCTGGTTGCTGACGCGGGGAACGCCTCCTCCTGAAGTAGGCTACACGCAGCCTACGCGGGAAACCATTGTTAGCACTCTCACGACGAATGGGCGCGTCGACCCTTTCGAGTGGGCTGCCATTTATGCTGAGTCCGCAGGACCAGTACTTCAGGTCCATGTCACGCGAGGGCAGAATGTCAGGAAGGGCGAGATTCTGGCCACGGTCGGTTCGGCCCAGGCGCAAACAGAGCTTTCCTCAGCGCAGAGCCGTGTTAATGGCGCGCAAGCAGAGCTGGAGACCGTGCGTGCCGGTGGCAGGGCCACGGAACTGGCCGAGATCGAAAGCAATCTGCAAAGAGCACGTGCGGAACTGGCTAGTGGACAAACGGAAGTCACAGCCCTGGAGCGTCTGGCTGCCAAAAACGCGGCCACTCAGGCCGACCTGACGGCAGCAAAGACGGCGGTTCGTCAGGCGCAGTCGCAAATCGAGGCTTCGGAGCGCAGACGCGCCGCTTTGGTCACACAAGCGGACAGACAGATAGCGGAAGCGCGGTTGTCAGAAGCTCAGGCGGGAGTGGCGGCGGCGGGTCGCCGAATTGCAGAATCGGTCGTGCGCAGCCCTGTGGACGGCGTTGTGTACGCTCTCGACATCCGGCCCGGTGCTTACGTTCAGCCAGGATCTGCTATTGCCCGGATCGGCAAGCTGGACCGTGTGCGTGTCACGGTCTTCGTCGATGAACCCGAACTGGGTCGCATCGGGAAGAACATGCCGGTTGCCATCACCTGGGACGCACTTCCTGCCCGGGAGTGGAAGGGCGAAGTCGAGAGCGTACCTCTGCAGATCGTGCCGTTCGGTACCCGCCAGGTTGGCGAAGTAATCTGCGTCATCGAGAATCCGGATATGACGCTGATCCCGGGCACCAACGTCAATGCTGAAATTCGTTCGAAAGAGGTGGCCTCTGCGTTGACTTTGCCCAAAGAGGTACTGCGCCGGGAAGGAAATGAGACCGGCGTTTTGAAGATCGTTGACGAAAAGGTTCTGTGGCAAAAGGTCAAGCTGGGTGTGGCAAGTGTGACACGGTTCCAAATTCTGGAGGGCGTGCGGGAAGGCGAAAAAATCGCATTGCCGACTGAAATTTCCTTGAAGACCGGCGATAAGGTCAAGCCAGTAGCCAGAATTTGAGTTAACTTGGTTATGGCAGTAAACCTGCATACCTTTTTTCGCCGTACATACGGTTGAGGGGCTTACAGTAGTGTCCGTTGCCAACGTTACTTCCACGCCTCAGGGTCATGTGATCTGGAGTCCGCAGGGAAAACCCGTGTCCGCTCATCTGAGTCGGCAGGCACTGGGCCGTTTGCAGCAGATGCAACTACGCGAGCCTGTGGTTTCCGCAGGTCGGGCTACTGAAATCGGGGGCCTACTGGTGGGGTTTGCCAGGCAATCTGAGGAAGTATTACACGTTGCGGTTGAGGAGATTGTTCCACTCCGTATCGAGCATGTCCGCGGAGCGTCGTTTACCCTTGGCGTTCGCGATCGGCGGATTGTCCGCAGCGCGCTCAAGAAGTTTCGGGCCGAACAGGTCGTCGGGTGGTTTCGAACCCATACCAGACCGGGACTGTTTCTCGACGAACACGACTTCAAGCTTTATCAGGAGTTTTTCGGTGCTCCCCTCCAGATAGCTCTTCTGGTGAAACCCGGCGATTCAGAAGAGGAGTCCGTAGGTGGGGTTTTCTTCTGGGAGGAAGGAGACGTTCGCCGATCTTCGCCATATCAGACCTTTCCAATTGGAAGTTTGGAAACGAAGACTGCTGAGTCGCAAAAAAGTGAGCCGCAAAAAATTGGCTTCATTCCGCCTGAGCCACCACGCACGCCGGCAGCAGCGGTGGCGAGAGCCGGGCAGGCTTCCCGATCACAGTCGTACCCGAAGATCTTTGTGTTCCTTGCCATAGCCGGAGCCGGACTGGCACTTGGGCTCTACTGGAATCCCAGACCTCTGAAGCGAAGTGAGTCCCCGCAGCGTCGCGAACGACTCGCCGCGGCAAGAGCGGCCGCAAAAGAAGTAGCAAAAGAACCTCGTGCGGTGTTCACTCCGCCCAGCCTCCCCGAGTCTGCACCTGAGCCGGAACCTCGGGTGACCACTCCATACATCCCGCCGCCAGAACCGGTTGAGGTTTTCCGTGCTCGATCCGTCCCCGCGCCGAGGAAAAAAGCGCCACGAACTCTGGCGCCTCCTCCCGCACGACGGCCTGCTGTATCGGAACCAGTTCTTGAGAACACGGCGCCATCGATCATTGCTTCTGTACGCGACCTCCCGACGCTGCCTTTCCAGCGCCAGGATGCGATCGTAGAAACCACAGTGGAGACCGTCAGGCCTTCCGCACTGCGGCGGGTAGTCGGGTCTATTCCGGGGTTCGGTTTTCTCAAGCGACGAAAGCCTGCACCGGATGTGGAAAATTACACGCCCGCAAAAGCCCGGAAACAGGTTCGCCCCAAATCGCCTCAGGCTCTGGCGGCAGCGGTACCGGTTCGCCTGCGTCTGAGCCTGAGTTCCCATGGCGAGGTCGAGAGAACCGAGTTGCTGACGCGCAAAGTAGAACCGCTGGTAGCGCAACTGGCGATGGATGCGGTGCAGAAGTGGCAGTTTGAGCCTGCCCGTCTGGACGACAAGCCAGTTGCCAGCGAAGTGGTAGTGCAGTTCCGGTTCCCGGCGGTCGCGGCCGGCGGGGGAGGTTGACGAGACCGCCTCAACATCGTGCTACCCTGAAGTTGGATGCGTAGTTTCCGCTGTAATCCCGCCATTGTCAGCTCCCCAAACCGCTTTTAGTAAATGAGAGTTCAGGTTTCGCTTACCTCGGGTATAGAGTCCCTGTTCGGGACACGAGACGAGAATATACGCCTGATCGAGTCAGGCTTGAATGTCCGAACCAGGGTAACCAGCGACAGCATTGAAATCGAGGGCGAACAGGAAAACGTAGTTCGTGCGCAACGCATTCTGGACGATTACGCCACACTGATCCGGGAAAACCAGCTGGTTCCGAACGGCGACCTCAATAGCTATTTGCGCGTCGTCGTGAGTGATCCGGATACCTCTCTTCGAGGTCTGGTTCAGAGCGGGCGACAACGTGCCTTCGGAAAGAAGACACTTGCTCCCAAGACGCTGAATCAGCGGCGCTATATCGATTCCATCGAACGGAACGACCTGGTTTTCGGTATTGGACCCGCCGGGACGGGCAAGACTTATCTCGCGGTTGCCATGGCGGTATCCGCGCTGTTAAACAAGAAAATCAATCGCATCATCCTCACGCGGCCCGCGGTCGAAGCAGGCGAACGACTGGGGTTTCTCCCGGGTACCTTGCAGGAGAAGGTAGACCCGTATCTTCGGCCTTTGTACGACGCACTGTACGACATGCTCGATTCGGAGCGCGTAGAAAAGCTGCTGGAGAAGGGTGGTATCGAGGTCGCGCCGATTGCCTTTATGCGAGGCCGGACCCTGAGTGACGCCTTCATCATCGTCGACGAGGCGCAGAATACGACGCCTGAGCAGATGAAGATGGTGTTGACGAGACTAGGATTTAACTCGAAAATGGTCGTGACTGGAGATGTAACCCAGATCGATTTGCCCAACGGTCGAACCAGCGGACTCACACAGGTGGTCGACGTACTGCGGGGCTCAGAGGGAATCGGCTTTGTGTTTTTCGAAGACGTCGACGTCGTCCGACACTCTCTGGTACAGCGGATCGTGCGTGCGTATGAAAAATACAACCAGCAGATCGGTGCTGGTCGGCAGCTGACACTCCGGCTTTCGGATAACACAGCAGACGGAGAACCCGTTCTCGCCATCGCCCCAGTTGAGGGCTGATTCGGCTACTATCCATGTCTTCGGACGGCAGTTTACTGATTTACCGAAGGGCAGGCAGTCTATTACCCAAACGGGAATTGCGTGCCTTTGCATCGTCACTAACCGCAGATGTGGCCGAAGGGCGAACCTTTACCTGTCTGCTAACTGACGATCGCGAACTAGCCCGCCTGAATCAGATGTTCCTCAGTAAAGCGGGGCCTACCGACGTTCTTTCGTTTCCTTCCGGAGAAGCAAAAGCTCTGGGCGACATCGCCATTTCGGTCAATCGTGCAGCGGAGCAGGCAACCGAGCACGGCCACACCCTGGCCGAAGAAGTACGCATTCTGATGCTTCATGGAGTTTTGCACCTGCTGGGCTTTGACCACGAGAGGGATCGTGGCGCTATGGGCCGCGCCGAGAAACGCTGGCGTTCCGCTTACGGTCTGCCTTCAGGTCTGATTGAGCGATCTGGCAGTCAAACCGCCAGTCAAAACAAAGTCCTCGAACGGAAACGGGCAGCAGCCAGGCAGTCTACATGATCATCGCCTTGTCCCTCGCCGCCCTTGTAATGGCAATGCTTCTGGTTCTGGTGACGCTGGTCCAGATGCTGTACATGGATTCGGTGCGCGTGAGGGCTCGCGAAATTGCGTTTCTTGAGTTGTTCCGCGAGAGGGTGAGCGAGCGAATCGGCATGCGTGCCGATGACGGAATTCTTTCCTTCTCGCTGATCAAACATAGTCTGCTTGCTTTGCTCGGTGTCGTCTTTATGTTCTTCGCCGGAGAATTCGGCCTCGCGCAGTTTCTGGAAGCAGCGGCCCTGAGCTGGCTGACGATGCTGATCTCTTCGTACGTTATTCCACAAAGTCTCTACCGGCGAACTTCAGGAGAGTGGTTCCTTTCGTTAGTTCCTGTCGTTCAGGTGCTGGCAATTCTCGTTCGGCCACTTACAGGATTACTCGGCTTCCTGCAGTCTCTGGCACAGCTGGGAGGGCGCGACAATCCCGCGAGCGAGACATCCTCAGCCGAAGACAACATCGATGCGCTAATCACCGCCGGAGCAGAAGAAGGCATTCTGGAAGAAGAAGATCGCAAGCTGATCCAGTCGGTTGTCGCCTTCGGAGACAAGACGGTGCGCGAAGTGATGACGCCGCGTCCGTCCATTGTGATGATCGCCGCGGATGCCACGCTGGAGCAATTGCATCAGATTGTAATTCATGAGCAATACTCCCGAATTCCCATTTACGAAGGCACAATCGATAACATAACCGGGTTCGTGCATGTGAGAGACATGTTCCAGATCGACGACTCTTCCTACAGCAGCCGCAGGGTCCGGGAGGTCGCCCGGCCGATTCGTGCGATACCGGAAAGCAAGCCGGTCAATGACCTCATGCGGGAGATGCAGAGCGAAGGCACTCACATGGCGATCGTGATCGATGAGTACGGAAGTACAGCTGGGCTGGTCACTATGGAGGACATGGTGGAAGAGATCGTGGGTGAAATCCGGGACGAACACGAACCCGCCCACGACATGGTTTCCGATTCGGAGGGCCGCTATATAGTGTCAGGCAGTTTCGACGTCGACCATCTCGGCGATCTCCTCGGGTTCCGTCCAGCCGAAGACACCGAGTCCACCACTGTGGGCGGCCTGGTTACCGAGTGGATGGGACGCGTCCCAGCGGCGGGCGAGTCTGTGGAGCACGAAGGTCTCCGCATCGAAGTGATGGGTGCAAACGAACTGCGCGTTGAGCAGGTTCGGATTTCGAGGGCAAAGCCCGCAGTTTCATCTAATGGAAGCTCCAACGGAAAAGATAAAGAATAGTTTTCGCTCTGGCTTCGTGTCTCTCGTTGGCCGCCCTAACGCAGGCAAATCGACGCTGCTAAATGCATTTGTGGGGTCGCACGTTGCGATCGTAACGGATAAACCACAGACGACGAGGATCAACGTACAGGGAATCTGGACATCGGACGAGTCACAAGTGATTTTCCTCGATACTCCGGGAATTCATAAGGGCGAATCTCTGTATAACCGCCGCATGATGCAGGAAGTGCGGAGCGCCCTGGAACAGCGCGACCTGATTCTCTACGTTGCCGATGCGACGATGCGATTCACGAGTCAGGAAGATAAAGCCATCGATCTGGTCCGGAAGTCAGGTACGCCTGCTTTTCTGGTCTTAAACAAAGTCGACAAGCTGGCGAAACGATCAGAACTGCTCGCACTTCTGGAGAGATATAGCAAACAGTTCAATTTTCAGGAGTACGTTCCCGTTTCGGCCCTCAAAGGCGAAATGATGGACACTCTCCGGGAATTGATCGTTAAATACCTCCCCGAAGGCCCCGAGTACTTCCCACCCGATCAGGTTACCGATCAACCGGAGCGCTACCTTGCCGCTGAGTTAATCCGAGAGAAGATTCTGCGGGCCACTCATCAGGAAGTTCCTCACTCGATTGCCGTGTTCATCGACCACTGGGAAGAAACGCCAAAGACGACAAGAATCGCAGCAACTATCTATGTGGAGAGGGCGGGACAGAAAGGCATCATCATCGGAACGGGCGGTCAGATGCTTCGTCAAATTGGGACCGAAGCGCGAGAGGATATCGAGGAAATGCTGGGTACTCATGCGTTTCTTGAGCTATTTGTCAAAGTGAAAGAGAACTGGCGGGAGAATCCTTTGTTCCTGAGTCAGCTGGACTGGAAGGTGAACCTGGCACAGATGACGACACCGGTACATCAGGCCGAAGCGCAGGACGGAGAAGACGGGCCCGTTGTCTTGCCATAGTGTCTTGCCATAGTGTCCTGCGATAGAACAAATCCGGCCTCGGTGCTACTCTCGGAACAAATGCGCCTTTTCACGCTACTCTTCGTGCTTCTGGTGACGTTGCTTCCCGCGCTTTCGAAAGAGCCTGTTTCGGACGACCACCTTTACGATCAGGTCCGCATCCGTATGGCAAACGATCGCGAGATAGGCGGCAACGCGATCGAAGTGAAAGTCACCGAAGGGGTGGTCGAGATCTCCGGGAAAGTACGCAGCGACAGGCAGAAAGATCGTGCGGAGAAAATTACGCGGAAGGTCAAAGGCGTTAAGAGCGTTGTGAATAAGCTGACCGTGGCGCCTGTTTAGTCTTGCACCGGCTCTGGTATACCGATCACTACGACATTCCTCTTCCGCCCGGACACAAGTTCCCGATGGCGAAGTACCGCTTGCTTCGGGAAGCTCTGAGCACATCAGACAACTTCTGGTTTGAGCCAGCACCTCTGGCTACGGCCGATCAGATCGCCCTGGTTCACGACGAGCAATACATCAGTGATTTCCTGCTGGGAAGCCTGGATCCGCGAATCACGCGGAGAATCGGTTTTCCCTGGTCCGAGCACCTGGTCAAGCGCACTCTCGCTTCGGTAGGCGGAACGTTGAAGGCCGCTGGTGATGCCCTTGAGGACGGCTGGGGTGGGACACTTGCAGGCGGAACGCACCATGCTTTTCAAGCGGAAGGTTCTGGCTTTTGCGTGTTCAATGATATTGCGATTGCCATTCGCTCGTTACGCCTGAACCGCGTCAGTGTGGTCGATCTGGACGTTCACCAGGGCGACGGGACTGCGAAGATCTTTGCCGACGATCCGTCTGTCTTCACGTTGTCCTTGCATGGACGAGACAATTTCCCGTTCCGCAAGCAGGTCAGTCGATGGGACGTCCCGCTTCCTGACGGAACCACCGACGACGTTTACCTGCAAGCGCTTCGTAGCGCTCTGCCACATGCGTTCGAGTTCCGACCGTCGGCGGTCATCTACCAATCCGGAGTAGACGGTCTTGCGAGCGACAGACTGGGACGGTTGTCGCTATCGCATGACGGACTCCGGCAGCGCGATGAGCTGGTCTTTTCCGCCTGCAAAGAGGCGGGTATACCCTGCGTGGTCACCCTCGGCGGAGGCTACTCCGACCCCATTTCACTCACCGTCGAAGCGCACCGCAACACCTTCGAAACAGCAGCGAGAATACTCGGAAGCGCTACTCGAAGTAGACCAGGCTGTTAAAAAACATCTTGAAGGTCAGGTAGCTCTGAGCGCGATATTGGGGTCGCATTGCGAAAAGCACAACGTGCCCCGAGCCGATGGGAGCATCGACGACCGCAGCCTTTTTCTGAAGATACTTTTCGCCGAGTAACCACCCGGAAGCCAGCACCTTGCCTTCGCTGTAGCTCACGACGGCTTTCTCGCGCGCTCCTGCTGGAATCTCAAACGCCGGGCTGTTCTCGAACCAAACCGTAAACTCGGGCGGCATGCCGTACAGCAGGGGACTGGCTTCCTGGCGTGTGACGTTCAGCAAGGAACCTGGAGCATAAAACTCGCGGTTGGAAACTCCCGAGAGAATGTTCTTTACGCCGAGTCCCAGATGCTGCGCCGCCCACTCGGACGAGTCGTTCAGAAAAACGGCTGTGCCACCCCGCGACACGAATCCTTTCAGTGCTTCGGTTCCCTTCTCTCCCAAACCACCTACATATTCGTCTGGCATGGCGCCTGGCTTATGACCGCTCTGGATGGCGGCAGGGTTCATCTCCGGGAAAACCAGGACATCGAAACGGCTGTTCAGATCCCCGGCGATTATGTCCGCATTGCTAACACTGGTCTGCCGAAATCCGAAGTTGTCCAGCAGCCATCGGGTCCAGCCTTCGTCCATGCTGGGCACGTGTGCTTTGTACAGTCCGATTCTGGGCTGCCGGAGGCGGCGGGATCCATTCGCTTCGGCTAACAGGAAATCACCCGTCGCCGGATCGCGCCAGACATCTTTACCGGACTTCCACGTCTGATTGATTGCTCTCCAGGAATCTGTGTCGGAGGATGCCAGAACCTTGCCCTGCGTGGGGCGCTTCGGGAATGCAAACTCGTTTACCCGTTCCAGGGAAGCAGAGACCGGACTCTCAAGAGTATCCACCGCAACCCCCATCAAAAGAGGCAGTGTCTGCGCCGTAACGTCATACGGGCGCTTTGGAGGACCTCCTGGATACAGGCGCAAGTCGGGGTACTGCTGACGTTCCAGCAAAGTTTTCGCGAAGGATCCGTAGGGTTGCTGTAGCCGGATTACGAAGCTGCCAGCCGGGTACTCTTTCCCCCCGGCGGAGAACGCGCTTCGGGAGCGTTCAATCTCTACCTGGCCGAAATGTAAGGTGTCGAGCAAGACCTTTGTGGCACCGGGGTCGTACTGATCTGAGGAGATCACAAAAGCTGAGGGACTGCTACGGGTCACAGCCTTCTGTCCCACCTTGTAGAAAGCACGCAAGAGATCTTCGCGCCGGACCGCTGCCTGATACAGGCACGACTCCAGAGTTATCAACTGGTCGTCCACTATGTCGCGAACCTTCCACTCTCCACCGAGCCATGGCTCGAGGTAATTCCAGCTTCGTTGCTGCGGATCATAGCCAAGCGCGTTGCGGTTGATATCTTCAGGACGGATCGTAACCGGAGTAGCAAGTTTCGCACTGGCCGACTCGCTTAAGATCCGCATACCTCCGTGATACGCCTGGTAGTGCCGCGCAGGCGTCCAGAAGTCATACAGGGCGTTGATCGCAACACCTTTGCGCCCGGAGGCAGTCAGATCGGAGGCCATCGTGGCACCAATTGCATTCGCCATTTGAGCCAGAATGGGATCGACATTTGGATCGATGGGATCCATCCAGGGCGGCACAAACATGCGCGACGCGTTCGCTCCCTGCTGATGCACGTCGTAGACGATCTGAGGATGCCAGACGTTGTGCAGCTTCGAGATTGTCAACCTCGTTTCCGGCTGAGAAAAGATATACCAGTCGCGGTTATTATCGTGGCCGACGTACTTGTGATAGAGCTCCGGAGGGCTCGTGCCTTCGTGTGGAGTTCCGAGTGTTTTCAAGTACCAGTCGCGAACGATATCGACACCATCCGGATTCAGGGAAGGTACCAGAATGAAGATGGTATTTGCGAGAATTGCCCGCGATTTCAGACTGTCCTTCGTGAGCAGGTTATAGGCGAATTCAACGGCCGTCATCGTTGACGCTACTTCGGTCGAGTGAATGGAGCAGGTTATCAGGACTACTGACTTGCCTTCGGTAATCAGACGCAGGGCTTCGGTGTCGGACGTCTTGCGGGGGTCGGCAAGTTTGGCCTGAATGTCTCTGTACTTATCCAGATTCCGGAGGGTGTCGGAGTTGGCGATGAAGGCCGCAATCATCGGCTTTCCGCCAACGGTTTTTCCCAGCGTTTCGATCCGGATCCGGTCGCTTTCTTTAGCAAGAGTGCTGAAGTATCCCAGCACTTTGTCCCAGGCGACCAGTTGCCGGTCGGCACCCATTCGGTGACCGAACCAGCTTTCCGGCGAGGGAACAGCAGCGTGGCTGACCCGGCACAACAGCGAGCACACAAGAAGAGAATTGCGGATCAGCCTCGAAACCATCAGCTTTACTTTGCCTCGATGTTTTTTAACTAAGTGTTTTTTAATAGGACCAGCGCCACAAATTCGCGCCCGCGGTAAATCCAGCACCAACTGCGGCAAACAGCACAAGGTCGCCCTTCTTCAGTTTTCCCTGCTCAAGAGCGTCGCTGGTAGCAAGAGGAATGGTGGCTGCTGTTGTGTTGCCAAACCGATCGATATTGACGATTACGTCGTTAAGTCCAAGGCGTTCTGCCGCTGCGCAGATGATCCGCTTATTTGCCTGATGCGGAATGAGAATCTTTACTTCTTCCGGGCGAATCTGGTGTTTTTCCAGCACGTCCCGGCAGATCTCAAACATCTTGCGAACCGCGAACTTAAAGACCTGCCCACCTTCCTGCTTGACGTAATGCAGTTTCTGCTCGACCGTTTCATGCGTGGAGGGCATCCTGCTTCCGCCGGCGGGCATGTGTAAGTTCAGCGCGCCCGAGCCGTCCAGCTCGTTGTGGAATCCCACGAAACCGTCGTTTCCCTCGTCATCGGTGTACTCGACGATCATGGCGCCGGCGCCGTCTCCGAACAGGACACATGTGGATCTGTCGGTGTAGTCGATGATTCGCGACATGGTGTCCGAACCGACTACAAGAACCTTGCGGTGAGATCCACCGGCGCAAAGATGTGCCGCTGTTGTCAACCCGTAAACAAAGCTGGAGCACGCCGCGCTGATGTCG
Organism: Bryobacteraceae bacterium; assembly: GCA_014379815.1. Next base: position 16,428 of record JACMLA010000346.1, read on the forward strand.
AAGCCCCAGGCGCGTTTCGCCCCAAGGGCGTTCTGCACGATGCATGCGGTCGAGGGAAACATGTGGTCCGGTGTGACTGTGCACACCAGAATCGCATCCAATTCGCCGGCTTCCACCCCGGCCTGTTCCAGTGCCAGGCGGCTCGCCGCAATCGCCATATCCGAAGTGGCCATGTCTGGTGGGGCAATGTGTCTCTGCCGGATTCCTGTCCGCTCCACGATCCACTTATCGGTTGTGTCCACCATCTCCGACAAATCGTGATTCGTGAGCAGGCGCGGCGGCACATAACATCCGACGCCGGTGATTTTTGCCCTGGGCAACTTTCCTCCAAACATCTGGAACGAGGTCTCTGCGGGCGATCCGCAAAGGCGGTGCACTCACAAAGGAGGCGACAAACCCATTTCCGAATGGTGTCCTACATCCCGCTCAAATGAAACTTACATGGTACCCCCGACTCCTGCAGGTACAAAACCCGCTAAGCGTAATCCAGCCCAGGTACAATCAAGGCGAATGCAGCCGGCGCATGGGAGCACCCTGTCTTTCGAAACACCTCATGAAATTTACGCCCGGGTGTTTCAGGCACTAAAGCCCCGGTCGAACGTACCTTTGGTAAAGCTGGAGTTCTGCCCATTCGCAAACGCCAACAGCTTTATCCGGCTGGAGAACGGTGAACTCGAGGTGCGAATCACGGACCTGCTGTCCGATGCCCCTGCCGGAGTCATTGAAGCGCTCGCGTGGATTTTGCTTTCCCGTCTGGCCCGAAAGACAGTCCCTCCGGGCTTTGCACACTGCTACCGGCTGTACCTGAACCGCCGGGACGTCCGGCTGCGCCTGCACGCGTTACGGCAGCAGAGGGGGCGCAAATACTTGCGCGATCCCAAGGGCCGGGCTTTCGATCTGACTCAGCTTTTTGAGGATTTGAATCTGCGTTTTTTTGGTGGAATGATGGCGCGACCTGCGCTGGGCTGGAGTTTACGTCCCTCCCGCACGACCCTCGGCCACTATGATCCGTGCCACCACGCGATCGTTCTGAGTTCCCTGATGGATCGGCCTGAGGTTCCCCGACTTGCGGTGGAGTACGTGATGTTCCACGAGATGCTCCACCTGCGCCATCCGGTCGAACATAGGGGTGCCAGACGCTGCGTCCACACTCCGGAATTCAAGGCTGCAGAGCGCCAGTTTCCTCAGCTCGCCGAGGCACGGACGCTCCTTCGATTTTTGTGATCTCAGATCGCGTTAATGATGTGCGGGAGGGGCAGCAGGCTTCGCGGCAGTTTTTCCGGCCACTTCAGGTTCGCCGGCCACGGGTGCCATGCTCTGGACCACGATCGTGATGCGTCGGTTGGAGCGATTAGCAGGATCTTTGGGTATTCTCAACAGCTGGTCCGCATAGCCCCGAACCTGAGTCACCTGATCAGGACGTATGCCTGTTGACTGCATGACCCGGCGCGCTGCATTGGCGCGGTCGGAGGATAATTCCCAATTGGTATACGCATTGGCGTGCGCATAAGGTAGCGAGTCGGTATGACCCTCAATCAAAACGGTGTTTTTGACTTTGCCGACTTCAGCGGCAACGACGCTTAGCAACTGAGAGCCTCCGCCGGTAGGAACAGAGCTGCCAGACTGAAAAAACATTCCGTCTTCTACTTCAAGGAACTCAATCCGCAAACCCTCGCCGGTGACATTCATTTTCACTTTGTCTTTCAGCGCCTGATTAAGATTAGGCAGCATTTTGAACGCTTCTTCCAGCTTCTCTTTCAGCTGATTCAAATCTGTCTTTGCCAGCTGGAGTGTCGTCCCTGAACCGGCTTGTCCGGTCCCAGACCCGGCTTTGAATCCCTGCGGATCGTTGAAGTACCCTGACACGGATTCTTTTACCTGAGGGGTACTGTTCATGAGCCACAGAACGATGAAGAGCGCCATCATCGCCGTCACAAAATCTGCGTACGCCACCTTCCAGGCGCCGCCGTGGTGCGCATGACCATGCTTTTTCTTCTTCTTGATGATGATGACGGGCGCCAGTGCGGAGTGAGCCATTACTTACCCGCCCCTGCCGCCGCAGCCGCTTCTGCCGGGGCCCCGCCACCCTTACAGGCAGATTCCAGGTCGCTAAAACCCGGCCTGATCCGTAGGGGGATCGAACGTCGTCCATGCTCAACGGCCATCAGAGGGGAAGTGCCTTTGACGTAAGCAATCACCGCACTCCGCAAACACATGAGGTACTCATGATGTCCGTGATTTAGCATGCCAAGGCGCGTTGCAAACGGTCCGACTACTCCGTAGCAGAGCAGAATTCCAAGGAAGGTTCCGACGAGTGCTGCCGCCACTTTGTGTCCAATCTCTTCCGGTGGACCACCCAGCGCGCCCATTGTGATCACAACTCCAAGCACGGCGGCGACGATGCCGAAACCGGGCAGCGCATCCGCGACGCTTTGTAGCGCAGATACAGGCTGAGCAGACTCTTCCTGCTGAGACTCTGCATCGACTTCCATTAATTCGTCCAGATCATGAGCGGATCCACCCATCAAAGACATGCGCAAGGTGTCGCAAACGTAGTTCAGGGATGCCTTGTCTTTGACAAAAGCCGGGTAGGTGGAAAAAGTGGAACCGCCCGCGGGATTCTCGACCTCGGCTTCCAAAGCCTGATCTCCCTGCTTCCGCCCTAACGAGAAGACCGCAAACAACATCTTCAACGTCTCCAGGTACACCTTTTTGTTGTAGTGGTCAGGCGTGAAGCACTTGAGAATATTACTCAGAGCTTTGGTAATGACGTAAATGGGGTTGGAAATCAGGGCGGCGCCGAGAGCGGTACCACCGATAATCACCAGTTCGGCAGGCTGCATCAGCACCATCAGCTGCCCATGCTCCATAAGATACCCGCCGATGACAGCGCCAATTACAATCAAAAGACCAAGAATTGTGAACACGCTTTGGTTAGGCAAGTGACACGCCAAACCAAACGCGGTCCCACAAACCTGGTCGGATTAGTGCTCCCGCTCTGGCGCAAAGAGGAGTTCGCGAGCTGCCCGGACCCGGGCTTCCGCGTGCGAACCAATGGCGGTCAGGTGACCCATTTTGCGACCTGTCCGGGGCTCCAGCTTGCCGTACAAATGCAGCTTAACTCC
>JACMLA010000347.1 GCA_014379815.1 Bryobacteraceae bacterium
AAGGCAATCCAGGCCGCGCTCGCAGCGGCCAAGCCAGGAGATGCTGTCATTCTCGCCGGTAAAGGGCACGAGACCTACCAGATTATTGGCGATCGGACGATCCACTTCGACGACCGTGAAGTCGCGGCGGACGCCCTGCGGACGCTCGGTTTCGACAAGAGGCCGAGGCGATGAAGCTGCCTCTGGAATACGTGGCCCAGTCCTTGGGAGCTTCCCCCGGAGGCTTGAGTGGCGAGGCGTCAGGCTGGAGCATCGATTCGCGAACGCTGCACCCGGGCGACGCGTTTTTTGCGATTGCAGGGGAAGTACACGATGGCCACGCGTTTGTCGACGACGTGCTCGCCAGAGGGGCTGCTGCAGTTGTCGTGCATAAGGATGGCATCGCCGGCGACCCCCGTATCATTCGTGTTGACGACACTCTTCTTGCTCTGCAGAATCTGGCGGAACGTTCCCGCGACCGGTGGGGTGGCACCGTTGTGGCGGTCACCGGCAGTGCAGGGAAGACGAGTACCAAAGAGATCATCGCGGCCATGCTCGAGACCACCGGCGTGATCGGCCGGACGGCAGGCAACTTTAACAATCACATTGGACTCCCGCTTTCCATTCTCCGGATCCCCGATGAAGCTAAGCTCGCTGTGCTGGAGCTTGGTATGAATCACGCGGGTGAGATTCGCGCGCTAAGTGCTATGGCAAAGCCGCAGATCGGTGTGGTCACCAATGTCGGCTACGCACACGTCGAGAACTTCGAGGACGGCGTAGACGGCGTAGCACTGGCTAAGCGGGAACTGGTGGAATCTTTGCCTGACTCAAATGGGGTGGCGGTTCTCAACATCGATGACCACCGCGTTCGTCAATTTGGAAAGGTCCAGAGCGGCAGGACCGTGTATTACGGGTTCTCCTCCGAAGCGGACGTGTCAGCCAGCAACACCGAACTGCATGATAGCGGTGTGCGTTTCGAGGTCAGTGGTCTACGGTATGAAAGCCCCCTGCTGGGTCGCCACGCGGTTCGGAACATACTGGCAGGGATTGCGGTCTCCAGAGCTTTGGGTTTGGATGAATCCCGGCTGCCCGAAGTTGTGCGCTCGCTACGGCCAGGTAAGATGCGTGGCGAGCAAATCAACCACCAGGGAATCCGGATTATCAACGATAGCTACAACTCCAATCCGGATGCGCTCCAGGCAATGCTGGAAGTGCTCCGCGACATCCCGGCACGGCGTCACATCGCTGTTCTGGGGGAGATGCTCGAACTCGGACGCTGGTCCGAGTCCCTGCATCGCGAAGCAGGTGCTTTTGCCACGCGGTGCGGGATTTCTGTGCTCGCCGGGATACGCGGCGTTGCGAGGGCTCTCGTTCAGGGAGCAATCGACGCCGGCCTGCAGAAGGACGCCGCGTACTTTTTCGACGAGCCTTCCGATGCTGGAAACTGGTTGCGGAATATAGCGCGCAGTGGAGATGCCATTCTGTTCAAGGGCTCCCGCGGGACGCATGTTGAGCGGGCTCTGGAAAGCTTCCTTGCCTGAGTTGCCCCCATGCTCTACTGGCTCCTCTATCAGGTTCTCTTCCGCGGTTACGCCGAGCGCTATCCATTCCTTAGCCCCCTGCGTTTGTTCCAGTACGTCACGTTCCGGACAGCCTTTGCAAGTTTGACAGCGCTGTTTCTCTGTCTTCTAATTGGGCCGTGGATGATCCGCAAGTTGCGCGAGTTCAGCTTCGGTCAGTTTATTCGGGAAGAGGGGCCAAGGTCGCATCAGAAGAAGGCAGGCACTCCCACGATGGGCGGCCTGCTAATCATCATTGCTATCGTAATTCCCACGCTTCTCTGGGCCGATCTGACGAATCCCTATGTCTGGATCGCGCTCTACACGCTGGTAGCTTTTGGGGCAATTGGTTTTTGGGACGACTACACAAAGGTCGCCAAAAAACGCAATCTAGGCCTCAGTTCGGGACAGAAGTTTATGGCGCAGGTCGCTATCTGTCTCAGCATCGGCATCATCCTCCTGAGGCTCCACGCAATCGGAGGGTATGAGACTGCGATGAACGTGCCGTTCTTCAAGCAGTTTCGCCCTGACTTGCTAATCACCGGCCTGCTTGGTAATCCCTGGACCTACCCTCTCGCGTTCGTTTTCTTCTACGTGTTTATGGTTCTCGTAATTGCAGGAGCTTCCAACGCGGTGAACCTGACCGATGGTCTGGACGGTCTGGCAATTGGGTTGATGATTATCGCGGCCGGTGCCATGACGGTTCTCGCTTATGTCGGCGGGCACCGTGAACTGGCTCAATATCTTGAGCTCGAACGTCTCACCCGCGGTTCTGAGCTCACGATCTTTTGCGGAGCTATGACCGGAGCTTCCCTTGGGTTTCTCTGGTACAACGCACACCCTGCGGAAGTCTTCATGGGAGACGTCGGGGCACTTTCACTTGGCGGTGCACTTGGCGTTGTCGCGGTTCTCATCAAGCAGGAGATCCTGCTGCTGTTCATAGCCGGTGTGTACGTACTGGAACTGCTGTCTGTGGTTCTCCAGGTAGCCAGCTTTAAGCTGCGCGGAAAACGTATCTTCAAGATGGCTCCGGTACACCACCATTTCGAGGCGCTGGGATGGCAGGAGTCGAAGGTGATCGCGCGCTTCTGGATCGCTGGTCTCGTGCTCGCATTGTTTGCGCTCACTACGCTGAAGCTCCGATGAAGTTCGAAGTTTCGGACAGAATCGTTCTGGTGGTCGGACTTGGGCGGTCTGGCATATCGGCTGCCAGTCTCCTTCGGGAGCACGGCGCTGTCGTGCGGGTAACAGACATAAAAGGCGGACCTGACGTTCTCCCGCAAACAACCGAGACGTTTACTTCGGTGGACCTCGTGGTGCTAAGTCCGGGAGTTCCGCTGGACTTGCCCGAGGTGCTGGCAGCGCAGCAGAGTGGCATTCCGGTGATTGGAGAAGTAGAGCTTGCCGGCTACTGGCTGAGAGGTCCTGTGATTGGCATTACCGGCTCTAATGGTAAGACCACGACCACCGCGATGATCGGCCATATTCTCCAGCAAGCAGGAGTGCCGTGCCAGGTGGGGGGCAACATTGGCACAGCACCGACGGCAATGGTCGCCAGCTCGCTCGAAAAGCAGTGGAATGTATTGGAGCTCTCGAGCTTTCAGCTGGAGACCATTCACGAGTTCCGGGTCGACATCAGCGTTGGGCTTAACGTTACCCCGGACCACCTCGACCGGCACCACACATTCGAAAGGTACTCGGACGCGAAAGCGCGCATGTTCGAATTACAGAACCCCGGCACGCAGGCAGTGCTGAACGCCGATGATGGCGGGACGTCGTCCTGGCAGTCCCGAACCAAAGCGGAAGTGCACTGGTTCAGCCGCAAGCAAGCCGTGCCGAGGGGCATGTGGCTAAAGGATGGGATTCTGACTCTGGACGGCGGAGCTCTTTTGCCCGCGCAGGAGATTCCGCTTCAGGGTGTACACAACATCGAGAACACGATGGCAGCTGCGCTTGCTTCGCATCTTGCCGGAGCCGGCAGAGAAGCAATCGCAGCAGCAATTCGCACCTTTCCTGGCGTCGAGCACCGCATTGAATTCGTTCGCGAACGCAATGGAGTCCGGTACTACAACGATTCCAAAGCAACCAATGTGGATGCTGCGGAGAAGGCAATAGACGCTTTCGACGGTAATCTCTGGATCATCCTCGGCGGCAAAGATAAAGGCAGCGACTACACGGTTCTCGAGGATAAATTGCGGGCGAAAGCCAAAGGCATTCTGCTGATCGGATCTGCCTCGGAAAAGATTGCCGGGCACCTTTCCGGGCTTGCGCTCACGAAAGCGGGCAACATGGAAACCGCGTTACAGATCGCGGCGGCAAACGCGACCGTGGGCGACGTCGTGCTGCTTGCTCCTGCTTGTGCAAGCTTCGATCAATTCGAGAACTATGAGCATCGCGGTCGCGTGTTTAAGGATCTGGTGAGGAATCTATAAGTGGCGCAACGTTTGAAAACCGACTGGGTCCTGTTGTGCACGGTCGTTGTCATGGTGATGTTTGGACTGGCGATTGTCACCAGCGCGTCGTCCGTGATGGCAGAGCTGAAGTTCAAATCTTCCTACTATTTTGTCCTGCGTCAGGTGATGTGGGCTGCGGCCTCGTTTGTCGTGCTGATGCACTTCAAGAACATGGATTACCGGCGACTCTTCAAGCCCGCCTATGCCTTTGCTCCGCTGGGCATTGTGATGGCACTGTTGGTGATCGTGTACTTTGCTGACCCGCGGCGTCATCGCTGGCTAAATCTGGGCACGCTGGGAAGTCTGCAGCCCTCGGAATTCGCTAAGCCCGCGCTGATTATTTTCCTGGCTTGGTTCATAACAGTCCGCCTGCGCGCAATCAATCACGTACATACGCTTGGGCCTGCGCTCCTGGCGTCGGGAATACTTGGCTTCACGGTTGTCGTCGCTGATCTTGGTACCGCTCTGGTTCTGATCGTTACCGTTTTCGTTCTGTTCTACGTGGCGGGTCTGGAACGCCGGCTCCTGATCGGCGCAGCCTTGATCGGCATGCTCGTGATGACCGCAGCAGTTGCTTCGAAGCCCTACCGGATGGCGAGGATAGTCGGCAAATTCGACCCTGAATTCCGCCTTGTGGACAAAGTCAGCACCGATGGCAAGCTGCGGGCGTACATCCAGAGCTCTCTGGCAACGCGCGATCCCAGCTATCAGGCCAGGCAGTCACGAATCGCAGTAGGTGCGGGCGGCCTGATGGGAGTCGGTCTCTCGCAGGGCCGGCAGAAGCTGCTGTATCTTCCCGAAGCGCACACCGACTTCATCTACGCGGTAGTTGGTGAAGAACTTGGACTGTGGGGAACCAGCGCAGTTCTGGCTGGGTTCTTCATCATTCTCTGGCGTGGCATCCGGCTATTCTTTATCGCGCCCGACGACTTCGGCCGGTACCTGGCGCTTGGCGTTACCGTGTGCATCGTGATTCAAGCTCTCATGAACATGAGCGTGGTCCTCGATATCGGTCCAACGAAAGGGATCCCGTTGCCGATGATCAGCTACGGTGGCAGTTCGTTGCTAAGTACACTGCTCTCGCTTGGTCTGTTGCTTAGTGTCAGCGAGCACTCCGGATGAAGTTCGTCATGGCAGGCGGCGGAACCGGCGGGCATGTGATTCCCGCGCTGGCCGTCGCGCAGGAGTTGCAGAAGCGAGGTCACGAATCCGTGTTCTTCGGAACCACGGCAGGTTATGAGTTCAGACTGGTGCCAGCCGCCGGATTCTCTCTGGAGTTGATTCGAATTGGAGGTCTGAACCGGGTCAGTGCGGCCCAGATTTTTCGCACTCTCTGGCAACTTCCTTCCAGCACCTTGCAGGTTTGGCTCTGGATGGGACGTAATCAGCCCGGAGGTGTTTTCAGCATGGGTGGCTACGTGGCGGGGCCTGTAGTGCTGGCCGGTCTGCTCCGGGGTTTGCCTCTGGTCGCGATGGAGCCAAATGCGGTGCCTGGGCTCACGAATCGTAAGGCCGCGCGCTGGGTATCCCGAGCTCTGATTAGCTTTGAAGAAACCGCAGCATTCTTTCCCCAGGGGCGTTCCGAGAGGACAGGACTACCCGTTCGCGAGGCTTTCTTCCAGGCATACGAACCGCGGGAGTCTGCCAGGCCTTTCACCATCCTGATCACAGGAGGCAGTCAGGGATCGCGAACTCTGAACAATGCATCCCGCGATAGCTGGCGATTGTTCGCTGAATGTGGCTATAAGTTACGGATTGTGCACCAGGCAGGACGGGGCAATGTATCTGCTCTAAGCGGAGCCCCCGCGTTTGTGGAATTAACGGAGTTCATCCAGGACATGCCCGCTGTGGTAGCCGAGGCAGATCTGGTGATCTCACGCGCGGGTGCCTCGACCGTTTCAGAAATGGCGGCTGCGGGTAAGCCTACGATTCTGGTGCCGTTCCCGTTTGCAGCGGATGACCATCAGCGAAAGAATGCCAGAGCTATGGAGCGTCTGGGTGCCGCGCGGATGATCGAGGATAAGGAAATGACTGGCGAGAGGCTGTTTACCGAAGTGATCCGGCTTCTGGAAGCGCCCGAATCGCTCCGCAGCATGGGAGATGCCGCGCGCCAGATGGCCCGGCCTGGAGCGGCTCGCCGCGCTTGTGAAATTCTCGAAGAATTCGCTAACGAATCACATTGACACAGACTCTGAAAGCCGAAACAATACCACAAGGCAATGTTTTTTAAGCCGCAACAGCTTCACTTCACCGGGATTGGCGGTATCGGCATGAGCGGCATTGCCGAGATCCTGCTCAATCTCGGCTACCAGATCACCGGGTCCGATCTCAAATTGAGTCCGGTTACCGAACGCCTGACGTCACTTGGTGCGCGAATCTACGAAGGGCATGCTGCTTCCAACATCGCCGGAGCGAAGGCCCTTGTCATAAGCTCCGCAGTAGACGATTCGAATCCTGAGGTCCAGGAAGCACGGCAGATCGGCATACCTGTCATCCCAAGAGGCGAACTGCTAGCCGAACTAATGCGCCTGAAGTTCGGTATTGCCATCGCAGGGAGTCATGGCAAGACGACAACCACGTCCATGGTGGCCACCATTCTGAACCATGGCGGACTTGATCCCACGGTGGTGGTTGGAGGTCGCGTCAGCACAATGGGCGGCTCGAATGCGCGTCTGGGGTCAAGCCAGTTCCTGGTAGTCGAGTCGGACGAAAGCGACGGATCCTTCCTCAAGTTATCGCCTATCCTTGCCGTTGTCACCAATATCGATCGCGAGCATCTGGACCACTACACAGGCGGGATCGAAGAGATTGAAACAGCCTTCGCGGACTTCGTGAACAAGGTCCCTTTCTATGGCGCGGCCATCCTGTGTCTCGACGATGAACACGTCCAGCGCATACTTCCCCGCGTCCGCCGGCGCGTGATTACCTACGGTCTCGGTACGCAATCCATGTTGGCCATTACAGGCGTGGCCTGTGGCCATCTGGCCAGCGACTTCCAACTGCGGTTCAAAAGCGAAGAATTGGGTTCGTTCCGCATTAATGTTCCCGGAGTTCACAACATCTTGAATGCCTCTGCTGCCGTTGCGGTGGCGATGGAATTAGGCCTCGAGACCGCAAGGATTCGTGAGGGCCTGGCTGAATACCAGGGCGTAGACCGGCGGTTTCAACAGCGGGGCTCGGTGAACGGAATTACGGTGGTGGACGACTACGGTCATCACCCGACAGAAGTCAGGGCCACATTGGCTGCAGCGCGCGAGTGCCGCTTTGGGCGCATTCTCGTGGTCTTCCAGCCCCACCGCTACACGCGAACCATGCACCTCATGGACGAGTTCGCCCGTGCATTTCACAATGCCGACGTAGTTTTTGTGCTGGACATTTATGCCGCTTCGGAGGACCCGATACCAGGAGTAGACGCGCAGACTCTTGCGGACCGCATGCGAGCGTTCGGGCACCGTGGTGCGGAGTATGCCGGCACTATCGATCTTGCGGTTGCCGGGGTGATTGCACAGGCGAGGGAAGGTGATCTGGTCCTTACGCTCGGCGCTGGCAACGTGTGGCAGGCGGGTGACCGCATACTCGCTCAGCTTCGAGAGACGCAGCTTCAGGAGACGGTGTCGTAATGGGCCGCCGCGCACAGAATTCAGTGACGGCCCACGCGGTAGCCCTGCCCTCAGGGGCTTCCGGGGCACTCGGACGCGTTTTGCGTCTGCTGGATTTTGCATTCCGATGGTTCTTCGGAATCGCGCTGGCAATTGGCGTCGTCTGGGGCACCGTCACACTGGAGCAGTTCTTCATCAACGACAAGCGTTTCGCCCTGCCAGGGCCGCCAGAGCCGGGAACTCTAAGCGACAGCTTCGTCATAGAGGGTTCGCTTCATGCGTCGGAGGCCCAGATCACCGACTTGTTCCTTCGTGATTTTGGGCGGAGTATTTATCTCTGTCCCATCCAGGAACGTCGCCGGAGATTGCTTGGGATAGACTGGGTCCGCAACGCGAGTGTCAGTCGCATCTGGCCGAATCGTATAGTCGTTCGCGTATGGGAGCGTGAGCCAGTCGCGGTGGTCCAGGTTCCTGGGCCCGATACCGCAATGCTCTACAGCCTGATTGACGCAGACGGCGTTCTCTTAGACCCCCGCCGGGTAACCAGGCTTGCCCTTCCCGTGATTTCCGGCATCAGCCCAACAGATAAGGAAGCCTCGCGACGGGAGCGGGTCAAGCGCTTCCTGCGGCTTCAGTCCGAACTTGGCTCCGAGATGGCAAACATCTCAGAAGTGGACTTGACCGAACTGGACAACATTCGTGTTGTACGGGTTATGGATGGCCGCGCGCTAACCCTGATGCTTGGCAACCGTGACTTTCAGGTGCGCTGGCAAAGCTTCCTCGACAATTACAGCGAGATTAGGAAGCGACTTGGCAATGCTTCAGTTCTTGACCTTCGTCTGCGGGACCGGATAACCGCTGTAGCAACAGAGGAGCTGCGGGATGAGTAATGCTCGGGTCGCAGTAGGTTTGGATGTCGGCAGCGGCATGACAAGGTGCGTCGTATGCCTGCACGAAGATGACCAGCTCCGCTATATAGGTCATGCAAGCAATCCTTCTTCTGGCTGGGTGAAAGGCCGCATCTCCGATGCCGCGGTTGTCACCACCACAATTCGTCAGACTGTCGCCCAGGCCGAGAAAGTCGCGGGAGTCGCGATTGAAGCGGTCACGGTCGGTATGGGGGGCGGCACGATCGAAGGCGCCAACACCCGCGGCCTGTATGAGTTTGGCCGGAGACGGGAGATCGAGCCCGGCGACCTCACCTACGCAGTGGAACTCGCATCGAAGATCAGGCTTCAGGATGACCGCGAAGTTCTGCAGGTGGCCTTACAGGACTTCACTGTCGACGGGCGCGCGGGATTCCGCAATCCCAAGGGCGTTCCCTGCGTCCGGCTGGAAGCCAATGTTCACGTGATTAGTGCCTCGAGGGCGGAACATCAGACCTTGATCAACGCGGTGCACCAGGCATGGCTTGCCGTGGAAGAGACTGTTTTCGAGCCGGCCGCGGCAGCCTACTCGGCGATACTTCCCGAAGATCGCGCACGCGGCGTCGCTCTGGTGGACGTGGGAGCGCAGTCTACCGACATTGTGGTCTACGATGGCGACGCGATGCTGCGTGCGGCCAGTGTCCCGGTTTGTGGCGACTTCTTCACAGGCGACGTTGCCTTCGGCATGACGGTGTCGTTTGAGGATGCCGAGTCGCTGAAGCGCGAGTACGGTTGTGCCATTCTCGGCCTCACCTCGGACAGCAGTTTGATTGAGGTTCCATCGGTGGAAGGACGTGCCCCCCGTGAGGCGCCTCGCCGTGTGTTAAACGACATTCTTGAAGCGCGGGCAGAAGAGTTGTTCTTATACGTGCGTAACGAACTGGCGCGTGTTGGCATGGAGCAGCACTTACTGGAGGGCATCATCATGACAGGCGGCGGCGTGATGCTGAACGGCATGTGCGACATGGCCGAGCGCGTAGTCAATTGCCCTGCTCGCAACGGGCTGCCTGCAGGTATTGCGAACTGGCCGGATGCGATCAACGATCCTGGCTGGTGCGTCGCGGCCGGACTGTCTATGTATTCGGCAAAGCTGAAGACTCGGCGGGAATGGAAAAAATCGGTGCCGGGCCTCGTGGGCCTTGTGCTGCGTTAG
>JACMLA010000348.1 GCA_014379815.1 Bryobacteraceae bacterium
GGGAGAACGATAACTTCACGGTGCTGCCTTCCTGGTTGACAACCAGCGAACTGAAGATTGGCTGCAGTACCTGCATTTCCGCCGAGCTGCCATTCATCTGGAGCAGGCTGGCTGCGAGTCGGATCACGTCGACGAGTGCCTGTGCATCTCTGTCCGAGCGAGTCAGGGCTTCCGCCGAGAACTGAATAATCGAGCCAAATGTCAGGCCACCGCTGGTCTCAAGAATCCCTCTGAAGTTGGGCGACACCGGGAAAGGCTGACGATTCGGGCCATTAGCTGGAAGCGGGGCGACGAAAACCTCACTGGTTACCATCCAGGCGTCATAGCGACTGGACACGCTAATCGCTTTGGTTGTCAGAGCACTGGCGGCTCCTGTGGCGGAACGACGATCAATTGCCGCCCGCACCAGAGAAGTGGTTCCGGCGATGGCGAGCGATCCGTCGGCAACTGCAATCGCGTGACCGTCTTTCTCGACCAGGTTGATACCCCGATAAGAACTAGCCGTCCCGCCCTGCTTTGTCTGGATTGCGCTCAGCAGCTGGGGGCCATTGAAGACACCCTGGGCGATTATGAGACCAGGTCCCTTTCGTTCGGCTGTAGTGGATGCAAAGACAATATCCCGGAGATCGCGCCGGGGGTCGAAGCCGCTTGCCGAGATGAACTCCTGGAAGTTAGGATCTGTGTCCCGAAATTGCTCCAGAACGTATTGTCCGAATGGCGACGATATGGTCTTGTCGACATGGACGCCACCAACGACTTTGGCTTCTGCCGGTACGAGAGAGATCAAAGCGGTATCGGCTGCAAATGCCGAGACGGCGGTCAGGATGCCTGCGGTGATTAGGGTGCGAAACATTGGTGATTAATTCCCTTCAGTGTTGAAACGTGGCGGGCCGGGAAAGGTTAACAGGTTTACCGGTACTTGATCGACAACTTCGATACCGTACGCCTCAAGGCCGACAACTTTTCTTGGATGGTTGGTTAGCAGGCGGACCTTGTGCAGGCCCAGATCCGCAAGAATCTGTGCTCCCATACCGGCTTCGTGTTGCAGCCTGCGCTGCCCGTCGCCCTGATTGCCCCAGGTGACGCCGCGCCGATGGGTAACGATCTTCAGAGTCTCTGCTTCGCGCCCGTAGCGCAGGCCCGGGCTTGTTTGATGCAGGTAGACGAGAACGCCCCGGCCTTCGGCAGAGATTTGAGCGAAGGAACTCTGGATGGTAGCGTGGCAGTCGCAATCGGAGGAGCTGAACACGTCACCGTAGGTGCAGTGCGCGTGCATCCGCACCAGGATCGGTTCGGTAGAGTTCAAGTCGCCGTGAATCAGCGCCAGATGCGTCTCGGGATCGACGGAACTGGTATACGCGATTGTACGAAAGTTGCCGAACTGGTTCGCGATGAACCCTTCGGCGTGCCGGTGTACGACGCGTTCGGTTTGCAGACGGTAACGAATCAGATCAGCAACAGAGATCATCTTCATGCCGTGCTCCCTGCAGAACTCAGTCAGTTCCGGAACCCTTGCCATGGTGCCGTCCGGATTCATGATTTCGCAAATCACACCTCCGGGCTGGAGTCCGGACAATCGGGCAAGGTCTACGGCCGCCTCCGTTTGGCCAGCCCTGACGAGAACTCCGCCTTCCCGGGCCCGTAAGGGAAACATATGACCAGGCCGGGCAAGGTCGCAAGGCTGGGAACCGGGACGAATCGCGACCTGGATCGTCAACGCCCGGTCGGCTGCGGAAATTCCTGTCGTAACTCCCTCAGCGGCATCGATAGCTTCACAAAAAGCCGTGCTGAAGCGGGACGTATTGTTGGCAGACATCAGGGGCAGCTGGAGACGGTCGCAGATGTCAGGACTCAAAGCCAGACAAATTAAGCCCCTGCCATGGGTGGCCATGAAGTTAATCAAATCCGGCGTGGCTTTTTCAGCGGCAAGGGTGAGATCTCCCTCATTTTCGCGATCTTCGTCATCGACGACGATCAGCATGCGACCAGCACGGAAATCCTGAATGGCTTCCGGAACTGAAGCAAAGGCCATATTACTTCCAGTGTGACGTATCGCAACCAGATGATGTAAATTCATGCTCCAAAAAGCGAAAACCCAGCAGTTTAGCTACTGGGGCTCAAGGAAGCGGTCGGGAGGGAGCTTTAGGGGTGTCGGGCGGCAAGAACTCAGGTTGGATTGTTAACCGAAGCGGGTCAGTAACGGGGAGCGACCTGTCTTCCTCGAGCCAATTTTGTTTCCACGCCATTCAGATAGCAAATTGCTTTCCAAACACAAACATGCGTAAAAACGATCAAAATTGGCCGGTACAATCGGGTATAGGAAAAATTTACAGCGTAATTGTTTACCTTATGCGTCCGGCCGATGATTGGTTCCCCTAAAAGCCAACAACTTTACGGTTGCGTGACGGCTGGAATCGCATCGGCCTGGCGCTGGACGCGACCGGTTACGGCTTCGTCTAAGCTCACATTGTGAACCTCGAGAATCCGGCCTGTCGCGCGATCCATGGAGACACGGGCACGGTTGTAACTGCTTAGCGCGGCTACTTCCGCCCCCTGTGCCTGAGCGAGGTCTCGCTGTGCCTGAATGACGAAGAATACGGTAGAGGCACCCAGCGCGTACTTCTTCTGCTCCGCATCCAGCGTCCGGTCCTGAAGAACACGTGATTTGCTGGCGGCCTGATACTGCGCGCGCGATTGCTGCAGACCAATCATGGCGTTCTGTACATCGACGCGTATTTGATTCAGCTCCTGACGCTGGCGCAGCTCGTTCTGGCGGAGCGTCAGCTGATCCCGAATCATGTCGGCCCGCGCGGCACGGTTGCGAAGCGGGATGCTGAGCTGGAAACCCACCGAGTAATCGGGGTAGTTCCGGCCGAGGATCTGTGACCACACCGAGCCAAGCCCGCCAAGGAATGCGCCGTTCGGCTGCCGCACGAAACCTTCTGAAACGTTGGTCGGCAGCGGAAGTGTATTCGCCTGTCCAGCAAGAGCATTGTTCTGGGCAGCGGCTACCAGATCGAATGAAGGCAGAAGCTGGCTGCGATCACCGTCGAGACTGATTCGGCTGTTCTCGATCGCCAGGCGGGTCTGCGCCAGTTCGGGGCGATTCTCAACCGCAACAGCGACCAGATCCTGTATTGGCTGAATAGCTTCCCGCTCTGGCATTTGCAGTGTATCGGTGGGTACTATACGCGCATCGCTGATGACCGGGCTGTTGACTCCGGTGCGGCTGAGATAATTTTTCAGAATCGTTTCCTGTTGCAGGACCTGAGTTTCGGCGACGGTGAGCTCCTGTTCGGCGCGCGCCACTTCCGCCTCGGCCTTGACGATCTCGATGGGTGCCAAAGTCCCAATCTGGACCTGCGTGCGGTTATCGTTGAACAGCTTCTGTGCCAGGCTAAGCGCTGATTTCTTGACCTTGACGTTTTCGGTGAAGCTCACCAGATCGGAGTAGAGGTTGACCACGTTCGCCACGGTAGCGATAATCTGCTGGCGGAAAACCATGTCCGAAATTTTGACCTGATTGCGGGCGACGCGGATGAAACGGTTGTTGACTGCGAAACCGAAGCCCCGGAGCAGCGGCTGCGTCACCTGCAGATTCATGCTGCCATTGGTGAACGGATTGATCTCGGAAACCCGATTGTTCGATTGCTGAGTGCTCTGGTTGTAGCCGAGCTGTACCAGGGCGCCGCTCTTGAACCCCTTCTGGATTCCGCCCGTAAGCGCTTTGTTCCTGAATACCAGGGCGGGGATACCGGTATTGAACGAATTCGCCTGGGTGAGCGTACGGTGTCCCCAGTTGTACGTCAGAAAAAAGCTCTCGTCATAGTCGGGCACGTTGGTACCGGTGAACAACACCGTTGCGTTGTTGGCGCCGCCTGCCGACCCGGTTGCGTTGCCTCCACCCTGGCCTCCGCCTCCGCCGCCCGTCTGCAGATTTGCCGCTGAGGACGGGCCCTGAACGACCGAGGTGGGAACGCCTCGAACCACTCCGCCCGCCTCGGAACGAAGCAGGTCGGCTTCGGCGATCCTTGGGCCGTAGCGGGAGATCTCAATGTCGAGATTGTTCTCCAGAGCCAGGGCTATGGCGTCCTGCAACGACAGGTAAACCCGGCCAGCCCGGAGTAACAGGTCCAAACGGTTTGAGTTTGCCAGATTGATCGGTGCTACCTCGGCGACGGTATACGCCCTGGTAAACCTGCTGTGCCAGCTTGTTTGCTCCGGCAGACCTGTCATGCGCGAAGTGGATGCCGATTGCGCAAAGATGCTCCCGGGCAGGGCCAGCAGAGTCGCGAGCAGCAGTGCGGTGCTTGATTGGAGATTTTTCATTGGACGTGTCTGGACCTGAAGATTCGCGTGTAATGCTCACGTTTGAATTTGAGAACTGTGAGGCACGGATGCAGCCAATCGCAAGTTTCTGAAATCAGGCGAGTCACGGCCTGGTACTGTGTCCGATTCCGGGACACGACCGCCGTCTGCGAACAACGTGGGCGAACAACGTCGGTGAACAAGGCGATACCTGAGATAATACCTCGTCGTGAGCTCTCTTTCAGGACAGACGGTGCTGGTCACGGGCGCAGCGAAGAGGATTGGAAGAGGGATCGCGCTGCATCTGGCGAAACAAGGTGCCAGACTGGGAATCCACTATGGGGAGTCTGAGGCGGCCGCCCGGAAAGTGGCGGACGAATGCGGAAACGGTGCTGAGATATTTGCCGCGGACCTGGAAAAAATCAGTGACATTCAGAACCTCTTTGCCCGTGTGGGGGAGCGGTTCGGGCAACTGGACGGACTGGTGAACAATGCGGCCCGCTTCACGAAATTCGACCCACTGGAAGTCACTGAGCAGGACTGGGATTTCATTCACTCGGTCAACTTAAAGGCCACCTTTTTCTGCTGTCAGCAGGGAGCAAAGCTCATGCTCGGCGGAGACGGCGGTCGCATTGTGAACCTCAGTTCTCTGGGAGGTATACGGCCGTGGGCAGATCACGCACACTACTGCGCATCCAAAGCTGGGGTCATCCATATGACTCGTGCGCTGGCGAAAGCGTGGGCTCCTAAGATCAGCGTCAACTCGGTGGCGCCGGGAGTGATTCCATTCGACGAAGCCGGGTCGCCGGAGATCCAGACACTGGTTGCGGACACGCCGGCAGGAAGACCCGGAACGGCGGAAGAGATTGCCGGGGCAGTTCTATTCTTTCTTAGTTCCAGTACCTTCGTTACAGGACAAATTCTTGCAGTAGACGGTGGCCTAAGTCAAAGATAAACAATGCATCCGGGATGCTTTCCCTGCCATCTGCTCCCCTACGCGGACGCGGGCAGGCCGATGCATCTGTCTAGTTTGCATGTGCCGCAGAGCTCGATGGGGTGGCTCTGCGTCCGCTCTCAGATTCTTTCAGGCTCCTGAGTTTCGCAGAAAGGCAGCGGCTTCTTCGGGTGGCGTCGGGTTGATGGAAAAGCCAGTGCCCCGTTCGAAACCTGCTATTTGTGTCAGCCTGGGAATGATTCCGAGATGCCAGCGATAGTGCGGCATCGGCCCTTCCTGGCTCGGGCTGTCCGCGGGACGAGCATGAACCCGGATTGTTCAAGAGCGTTTGGCTGTGATCGGATCTTTACGAAGCTCAGGCACGCTGCCACGCGACACGCGGAGCGAGAGCTTCGGCAATACCGCGACTGAATGCGTCCGGTATATGCTCCACCTTTGGCTGGTCTGCCATCACTA
>JACMLA010000349.1 GCA_014379815.1 Bryobacteraceae bacterium
CTGAGGCACGCAGTATCGCAGCCGGCTGACAACCGTCGACAAACCTGCGCCGGTCAGAGGGGCGTACTTTCCGACAAGCACATCTACGAGTGCATCGATGCGTGTATTTCTGTCTGAGCGGCCGGCCTTCGCTGGTGCCGACCCCTGTACGGCGTAGGTACGGATTCCGTTGACGCGGCCCGCCACTCGCAAGAGACCGCGGTAGTGCATCGAATCCAGCAAGTGCGTGGTCGCATTCGAAGTGCCGCCCCAGTAATTTGTGACGGGTCCGTGCAGGAAGTGATCGTTCACCTCGCGCGGATGCACAACGCCTTGTTCCCCCACGAAGTCGAGCACGGCCTTTGCTTGCTTTGTGCGGGCACGTGGCCACGGCTTCATGCCTGCACGTGGGTGCATGAGGGCGTGCACGGACGTCGTGACAAAGCCATAGTTGATGAAGTAGTCCTCTTCGATTTCGAGGCCCGGGTAGCGATGTTCGAGATCCCCTGCACGATAGCCGGTGACGCGGTGACGCAGAACTAAATCCTGCGCGCGCGCCGGGGCTCGAATTGGGTCAGCCTGGAGAAAGCCAAGTGTCTTGAGGGCGTCTTCCAGAGACGTGAGTGGAAACAGACTTCGGCTGACGGCAAAGCGGCGCAAGTCGGCAAGTCTGACTGTCATTTGTTGCTTTTTTCCAGCGCCGAAGACCTGTGTAGGACGAGTATGGCGCTAGTCAGGCATCGTATTGTTCGTCGCTGACCTCTTCCATCCAGTCCGCAGTCTTGCCGTCCAGCTGTTCCTGAATGGCGAAGTGGGTCATTGCGGTGGTCGGGGTGGCTCCATGCCAGTGCTTCTCGCCGGGTGGGATCCAAACCACATCACCCGGCCGAATCTCCTCCACCGGCGCGCCCCAACGCTGCACGCGGCCACAACCGGCTGTGACGACCAAAGTTTGACCGAGCGGGTGTGTATGCCATGCCGTTCGGGCAGCGGGCTCAAATGTGACACTGACACCGACGACACGTGCCGGCGCGGGTGGACTGAAGAGCGGATCGATGCGAACCGTGCCGCTGAAATACTCTGCCGGTCCTTTGCCAGAGGGCTGAGAGCCACTTCTTTTGATTTCCATTTGTGAATTGTCTGAAAGCTGTGTCAGGCTTTTCTTTTCCAGTACTCCATTGTGGGACCAGTGTAGACTCCTGCGCCAATAATGGCTTTCTACCGGACATCGGCAGTTGTTTCGACGCCATTTTCCTGAAGGCTTTCCCGAAGACAATTGCGCGTCCTTCATGCTAAGGCGATCAGATCTAGTACATTCGGTCCATTGTGGCCCGACTATGGCACCGTGTTATACTCTCTCGACTTCCAGACTTACATTAGAGTCAGGTGTCGGAGGAATTATGAAACATCTACTACTTTTACTTACGTTTGCCGCTACCTCGTTCGGGGCGGTTATCTACAGCGATGATTTTGATACATCTCTACCAGCTACGGTGTTAAACGCCAATGTGCCGGGTTGGGAGGCGCTGAATGGCACGGTTGACTACGGGAAAAACGGTGCCTTTGGCCTCAGTTGCAGAGGTGGAGCGGGCGGATGCATCGATCTGGACGGGACTACGCGATCTGCCGCTGACTTTACCTCGCTAGCGACTTTCAATTTACTCGCGGGCAACACGTACACGCTTACATACTGGTTTTCAGGAAGTCAACGCACCGGACCAGATTCGATGATGGTCAGCTTTGGTGGACAGACGAACACGCACGCAGACATTCCGGCGAGCGCTCCGTTTTCGCAGTTTTCGCTTTTGGTCGCACCGCTTGTGGATACCACAAGTAACATTGTGTTCTCACATGCTGGAGGAGACGATTTCGGACTTATTCTCGACGACGTATCGTTAGACGAGAGTCCAGCCGGTGTTGTACCGGAGCCGTCGTCCTTGTTGCTGCTTTCCGGCGGTCTGGGCATACTCTGGGCACGTCGGAAGCGAAAGTAAGCCCTGTTCCACCGCAGACCAGGTAGCCGGTTTTTCGGATGAATATCGAACGCATGTAGAAGCCGGGCCGGGCCATCCGTTCCGGCTTCTACCGCAGTTGAGTCGCGCGGGCCAAGAGCGGCTGAATCCTGCGCACCTGCATTTGACTTCTGTTATTTCCAAGAAACGTAGCGAGATCTTTACTGCTTGTTGACCAGGTATCCCCTGACCGCGAAATCACAGAAGGTGGTCGTGTTGACGTTGGATCCGTTGAGAATTACATGTACCGAGGGATTTCTGTCGCTGTGAGCGTACACAGGCTCCTCGAGAATTCTGCCGCCCAACCCGAACCCGAATGACTGCAGGGAGCGAAAGCGAGTGGTCACGCCGAAGATTTGATCGCCGGAGTCGGACAACGGATGGCTCAATGCTATACCCAGGACCCGCGAACCATTTTCCCGACAGAAAGCAGAGAACCAGCGGATCGCCAGCCGTTTCCCTGCGGGCAGCGGGGAGAACGAGCATATCGCTTCGGAGCTGCTGGTACCTATGGAACAGTTGTCCTGGTACGCGTTCCTGACTTCCATGTCTACATCTTTCACGCTGACAGGCGCCTGGTTGACGGTCTGGGCGTTGGCAACCAGCGCCGTTCCAGCGAGCAGA
>JACMLA010000350.1 GCA_014379815.1 Bryobacteraceae bacterium
CACGCTATGGAAGCAGCTGTCCCCGCATAACTGCCAGCTAACAAAATGGCATACCCGCAAAAGCCCATCAGGAGCCCCTGCGAAAGCACTCCCCGAAGCCACGCAACGAGAAACACCGGCAAGCTCAGGGACGTACGTTGATGCCAGACGGGGAGCAGGTAGCCTCCAAACACGTCGAAAGGAAAACTAATCAGGATGTAAGAGGCAAGCGCGACAGCAAGGACGAAGGGAGCTGTACGTCCAGCCAGAAATCGATGCGGGAGATCAAGCCATAGAGCCAGAACCGACAGCACAACAAAAAAGCCAACATTGGAGATTCCCAGCCAAAGTCGGGCCCGGGCATAAGTCATTGGTCTTCTGGATGCCCACCCCGGGTTTCAGAGCTAATCATTAAGGCACACGTTTGTTGGAACGTACGCAGCAGGCCAAGCCGGTTCCATCGAAGCGTTCGGCTGCGCAGGAGAAGTTACAAAAGGAGACCGGGCCCGAGTCGGAGCTGTTCACAAGGCTGTTGACACATGTTGGCAGCATCGGGACTCCTCGATGCGAAACTGCCACCATCGAGGACCGTATTCTCGCAACACCGAATAACGGCCACGCCGGACCGCACCTCATCCCCGACCGAATTGTGAAACAGATACAATGTGCGTGGAGGCTCGGAATGGATATGCCGATCCGCTCGAGGAGCGCTGTTCTCCTGACCTGCACCCTGTTGCTGCTGACGGAAGTCCTGTCCGCACAACTGGGCGGACAGTATCCACCAGGCCAATACCCTCCAACTTATCCCGGCGACTACCCGTATCCATCCAATCGCTATCCGCAGCGCATTCCGGGCGGGCCCACAATAGGCATTCCCATCCCTGAAATCAAGCTGCCAAAGCGTGGCGGCAAAAAAGAAGACAACAAGAAAGACGCGGAGAATCGACCCGAGCCTTCCGTGCAAACCCGCACTGCCGCCGGCGCCGAACAATTGAGAGCAGTTGCCGGAATCATGCGGAGCCTAAGCGACCGCGAACTCCTGATCGAAGTGGAGCACAGCGGCGTATTCCGTTTCCGTCTGCTGACGAAATCCCGCTTTCAGGACGCGAAGGGCGAGCCGATGCGCGACTCGCTCATCAAGCCCGGCGACGTCATCTCCGCGCAGTTCAACCCGATCGACGAAGAGACGATCGTCGTGGTGCAACTGGTAAAGGCAGGCACGCCGGAGCAGAGAGCCGCCGCAGCAAAGCCCGTCGATCCGGCCACGGTCAAGGTTCCCGAGGGTCTGGTCTCCCAGCCTGTGCAGATGGCCGAGGCCTCATTACGTGATGCCCCTGCTTCGCGCGACCCGGATCGGCCCATCCTGCAGCGGCGTGCCGATCCGCAGGATGTCAGTGAGACGGTTATGCCGAAGAGCGACAAGCTAATCGAGCTCGCGCGCGAGCAGGCTGCAGGCATCAACGAATCGTTGCCGAACTTCCTCGTGCGCCAGAACACGACCCGCTCTTACAGCTTCACAACGCCTCCCGTGTGGCAGGCGCAAGACGTCGTCACTGCGGATGTGGCTTACGTGAACGGCACAGAGGAGTATCGCAATATCAATGTCAACGGCCGTCCGGCCACCAGAGACGTGCAAAAAACCGGCTCCTGGTCAACTGGCGAGTTCGCTACGACTTTGCAGGATATCCTCTCTCCGCTAACAGGCGCTGCGTTCACCTTCCGCACTACGCAAATGGTCGGAGGACGTGAGGCAACGGTGTATGACCTCATGGTCCCGCGCAGCCGATCGCACTGGCGCATCATCGGTCCGGACGGCAAAGCGTACATACCCTCATACAAAGGTGCAATCTGGATCGACCAGCAAACCAGTCACGTGCTCCGCGTAGAGCAGTACAGTGTGTCTGTTCCTTCCGACTGCCCCTACGACACCGCAAGCTGGATCGTGGAATATGACGCCGTGAAAATAGACGGCGGCAAGTACATGCTGCCAGTAAAGGCCGAGACTGGAAGTTGCGCCAAGTCTGGCGGATGCAGCCGGAATGAAGTGATCTTTACGAATTACCGGAAGTTTTCGGCGGAATCCCAGATCAAGTACGACTTCGTTGCGAGCCGGACAACCGAAGCCGCGGCAATTGGTGTTGCCGCACGCAACTAACCAGCGCGTCCATCTCCTCCCGCGGGAACTGATTCAGCGCCTCGACTTTCGCCTGCTTGCGGAACGCGGGAGGCACCACCCGGAGGGCATCCTCTTTCGATCCACGTCTACGATGAGCCATCCGCTATGGTCTGAGCAGTCGCTATCGCGAAGTACACAAACCTGTAGAACGACGTGTTGACACAGAGACAGTAACCATACTTTGCAGAGTTTCGCAGCACTTACCCGAGTTTCGCCCGCAGCCGGAGATGAGTCTGTTACGCTGCTTCCCGTGGGGTTCGCCAACCGAACATCAGGAGAACTCGAGCGGGAGTCATTCCCCTCACTCTTGGCTCGTCGCGCACCGACCCTTGAGTTTCTGAAGTGGTTTCGCGCTTATCCTGCACCCGAAGCGTTAAGCGGCCCGGAATGGATGGAACTTGTGCCGCCCGTAGCTGAAGCGGTTGCCGACCTTGCGTGGATGACGAAGCCGCATCGGGCGTCTGTCGAGCGCTGTATTCTCGATTTCGTGCAGCACGCATTTACGGTCCTGTGGCGTCCGGAGGAACATTCAGCAAGCAATGTCCGCGAAACCTTGAAGGGCTTTGTCATTTGGCTCGAATCACTGCCGGACAAAACGGTTGTGCGGTTCTGTTGGGATCTGCTGTCAAACTGTCGGTCCTTCACGCCTGAGCCGGTCTGGTGGCTTAAACACTCCGGTAGGCTTTCGGGGGCCATTTCCTACAACTCCCTCGCCCTGGCCGTCGCGCTAGCCGATGAAGGTGACGCCATGTACTGGTGGCCTCCGGAACGATGGTCCGTTGTCTACTGGGAGACGGGGAGCGTGCCTTACTTGGAACTGCTGAATCACTCCAGCTATCTCGTCAGGGCCTCTGCCTCTTTCGTGCTAGGCAGGGTTTTCTACGGCGTGCACACCGAAACGAGCAGCGGCAGAGCCGCTAGTCTCTCCAGCATTTTGGCGATCATTCGGGATCGCGAGGTAATCACCGCAGGCGTCGCCGGTCCCTTCCTTCAGGGAGCAAATTGGAGCATCGAACCTGAAACATGGTCGTCATTCGGTCGCGACTTTGATATCAAATCCTGGTTCATGGAAACACTCAGGGATAGCGCCCGCGAACCCGAGGCACCTCACCTCCAGACATTGGAGTTCTATGCCCATGAACTGTTCCACTCTGACGGGAACGCCATCCGGAAGTTCCTGCAAATGGGCAGAAGGGAACTGGCTGTGATGACTGCCACAGAAGAACCAGAAGCGATTCCCGAGCTACTGCCCTTATTGAGGGAGATGTCGATGTCAAGCGATTTAGCAGTAGCGTCAGCCATTCGCGAGTACCTTTCAGAGGAGTTTCACCACGCCGGATTGCGACACCTTCACGAACCAGACACTGACTCTCCGGACTAGGACTGCAAAACCGGCCGGTATTGGCGCATCGTTAAGGTGACAGCATGCGTTGCCTTTGGATCGGATTGCCAGGCGTTGCCGAAGGCAGGCCTTGAAGTGCGGCCTCAACTCCGCGACTTGCAAGGACGTCGGCTTAACAAGCAGGTGCGCCTCAAGTCTTAATCCTTCTTAAGCGGTATCCTACTGAAGTAGGACACTAATATGCCGCGCGGCAACCCATCACCGAAGCTTGCAATTACCGTCGACCCCGGGGGTTCACGAAAAAATCCTCGCCGCGGCCTCCCGTGAAGGAGTGAGCGTCTCGGCCTGGATGACCAGCGCGGCCCGGGAGGTATTGCAGCGGCGGGCTGGCCTGGCGGCCATCGCTGATTGGGAAAAGCAGCACGGAGCCTTTAGCGAAGAAGAGATGGACCAGGCGCGCCGCAGTGTGGCCGTGCAATCGAGAACGTCTCGAAAGGCCCGGCGTCCAGGGTGAGCACCGTTGTTTACGACGCAGGCATTCTCGTCGCGGCGGACAGGAACGACCGGCGGACATGGGCAGAACACAGGGCGCGTTTGGAATTCGGCATAGTTCCGTCTGTTCCTTCGCCCGTCCTCGCCCAGGTTAGCCGGTCGCCACAGCAGGCCCAGCTCCGGCGCTTTCTGACTGGGTGTGCGGTGATTGCTGCCGGAGAAAGCGAGGCGCACGAAGCAGGACGGTTGCTGGGCAAAACCAGAACCGCAGATGTTGTTGACGCCTTTGTCGTGACAGCAGCCCTTCGCAAGAACGCAATCATTCTCACAAGCGACCCCGATGATCTAAAACGGCTGGTCAAGGCTTCTAGGCGCGAAGTCACCATCATCACGGTCTAACGACCAGGGCCGATGTGGCACTCGTGAGAAGGAAGCAGCCCGCAAACTGAAAGCATGATCCCGACCAGGCGAGGACTGTTCCTTCTGATCACACTTGCAGCGCTGGCCTGGTCAGATCCCATACAGTGGAGTTCCGCAAAACGTGGGTTACAGATCGGGGTCAAGGTTGTGCAGGAAGCTGGCAATGGGCGTGCTTTCGAGTTCGTGATCAAGAATCAGGGCGCCGAAAACGGCCGCATTTACCTTGCCAACGATGCATTAGGCTTAGCTCAGAACCTGCAGCTTCGCGCGCGATTCGTCAAGGCGAAGCGGTGCAGGTGTTCGATAAAGAACTCCTCGAAGCTGGCGTCACCGGTTTCATACAATCCGCACGTATCCAACTCACGCCAGGTCAGCAACGCACCTTCTCGGTTCCGTTTAAACGATTAGTTTGCGTTGTCAATCGCAGAGAGCTGCCGCTGGAAGAGATGATTAAGAGCGGTTACCTCATAAGTGCGAGCTTCACTAATTCTGGCGACGTTCTTGTTCTACCGGAGATAGCCTTGAAGTAGTCACGAGGTGCGTTTCGGGACACGGGCCGCCGGCATCGGTGTCTTCACTCCATCGAACCTGGAATCCCAAAAAACACCCCAAATCCACCCCGCCCAAAACCTGTTGACGCGCTCGTTTTAGCCACTTTCATTGGCAATTCCACCAATCTGCACCCAAAAAGCTTGACATCCCGTGCTCTAATGACACGGTGGGGCGCCCACGGACAAGATCCGTGCCGGCGCCCTTTTCTTTTTGGAGGTCCTTACATCATGGCAACACAGAAGCAAACCGACGCAAA
>JACMLA010000351.1 GCA_014379815.1 Bryobacteraceae bacterium
CGGAAGATGATGGACGAACGACTGCTGCCAAAGTACGGGGCTACCGTTGCGTTTGAGCACCGCGACTTCCCGCTTGCCAAGCACAAATGGGCGAAAGCTGCTTCCATCGCATGCCGCTATCTCGATTCTCTGAAGCCTGAGACTGGCGTGGCGTTTCGTCGGTGGGTGATGGCGAATCAAACTTCCATCACATCCTCAAACTTTGAAGCGCAGCTTTTGGAATGGGCGAAGTTGAACGCTGTTGATCCAGCCCTGTTACGAGCGGCACTTTCGGATGCCAAGCTTGCGAAACTGGTCGATGACGACTACGAAGAAGGAGTGGCGCGTGGCGTCGCACGCACACCGACCGTCTTCGTAAATGGCGAGCCGTTTATAGAAACTTTCACCGCGGACGAGATCAGCAAGTCAATCGATACGGCGCTGGCAGCCTCGAAGAAGTAGTCCCAAGAAAGCAGATAATTACGCCGCCATCAGCGTCGATCTTCCTTGTGTCTTCGGGGAAATCGTCAGGCCAAAAAGGCAGATGTGATCCCACGCCCATAGGTTTACTATAGGGCACTCGGCCAGGGCCATGGCTACCTGCTTGTCCCACGCGTAGCCTGGCTGGAAGATCGGGACCAGATGCCGGATGTTCTCCCGCTCCCAGCCAAGCTTCCGGGGCAGTTCTATTGTCTCGGACGATAGATTGAGGTCCCGGCACCATGCTCCGAAATCGAGCGCTTCTGTCTTGATTCGATCAAAGCCCGAACTCGCTTTGTTGTGCCACTCGGTTGGTAAATTAACCGTGCTGTTCAGCCTTCCGCCAAGCTGATGCACGCCTGTCGGTGTTGGATAGTTGACGTCGTAGGGAAACAACAACTCAAACTGCGTCCCCGGGTGAGCCGAGCGGACTGCGCTCATAATGGCGGTTACGTGCGCGTGAAGTCGGGAACGCAAAAAGCGCATATCTGCTCCACCGTTCACCGAGGGATCGTCGTCGGGACTTCTGAAGGTTGTGAGCTGGCGGCCTAGCGCGGCCTGTGCCGCAGTTTTCGTATCCGTGTCATAGAATGCCATGCCCCCGTTCGGATTTTGTGCCGTGCGATTGGTGAAAAACCACCATAGGAACTCGCCCAGCTGAATCTCAGGAACCAGACCTGCCGCGCTCATCAGGGATGCAATGTGGGTTAGTGCTGCGATCTGATAGTTCCGCATCGCTGGCCCAAAGTTGCAATGGGTCGATTTCAATGAGCCGAACCCTATGTCCGTTTCCACAATTTTGTTGTCGGGATAGACCGCGCCAAAGCCCTCTGGAGGGTTGACCAATTCCATAGACTCTGCGACTACAATCTGCCGGTTGCGTCGCTTACACTCGCGGAACATGTCAGCGTGCCAGTCGCGCGCTCCCCGGTTCAGAGCTGGCGTCTGCTCTACATCGATGACCCACGCCCCGGCATCGCCTGTGTCGAGCGCACCCGTCATCGTCACTGTCCCAGCCGCGGAAGCTACCTGCGTTGAGAAAGGAATCCGATACGCGGGTCGCGGGGACCGGCTTGTGATCGTGAGTGTGGTGCCAGAAACCGCAGCCCACACACCGACGGAACTTCCATTGAGGAATAAAGCAAAGTGCTTTGCGATGGTCTCTGGTGTATCGGCTGGGAAAACGCTTTTGCCGAACATCAGCGTGGACGGTCCGGTACCAAACCGCAGGAAAATGGTTTCGCCGTCTGCAAACGTACCTGCAAAGGTGATTTGCACTTGTCCGATAAGAGCATTCTCCCGCTTTCGCTGATTCCACCAGAACACGCCTATGTATTCATTCATGGGACCGGCAAATCCGAGCTGATCGAAGATCCAGTGAATGCGTGCCGGGGGAAGTTTGTACGTATGATCGGTTGAGTAATCCAGCGCGGGAGAGACTCGTGGATCCGCAGGCAGCGGCGCAGGTAAATCGCCGGCGACAGCTGCTTCGAGGAAGTCAAACCGAAAGCCACTGAAAGCTGTCAGTTCTACGATGTGCTCGCCTGCTGGAACCGCAGCCTTCAGCTTGCGTCGGGTGTTAACGGGAGCGTCAACGCTGAGGCGGCAATCTACTGGCGTTGTGGCTATGCCATCGACGGTGGCGGTAAGGGAGCCCGCTGTGCTGAACAGCGAAGTTCCAATATACAGATCGTGCACCGACGTGGACGCATACTTGATTCGCACCTTGCTGCCTGCGGCAAGAGCTTTCCGTGCATAGCCCTCGGAGAAGAATCCCTGCTCAAGTTCCCACGATCCGGTGTAGGTACACCAAGCATCGGCATCTTCCACGCGTACCGTTCCGGGTCCAGCTACCGAGAGCCTTCGCAGAGTCTCGGGCCCGGACAAGGTCCAGTTTGTGAAGCTGGCTTCCCATTCTGTATCCGCGTACGCAGCGCTGTTGGCCAGCTTGGGAGCGAACGTCATCCACATCAGCCGAACCTGCTTCAAGTTCAATGCGGCGAAGTCGAGGGTGAGATGCCAGGAGCCAGTCGAGGTTCCTCCAGTCAAGGCAGCTGAGGTTTCAGAAGTTCGCAATCGCTCGTTCTTCCAGGTTACGAGAATCGAGAGCATATTGCCGTCCTCACCAGGCGTCGCAGCGGTGATCGTCAGGTCTGCGCCGGATGCGCTGGCAGTAAGAGGAATCAGCGAACCTCCCACCGTCCAGTTAGTGGCATTGATGGAGGCAGCGAGTGCTTGTGCGACGTCCGCAGGCGTCACTGGTGTCAGGGGCGCAATGTAGTCGAAGGCGAGGTTGCCGTACCACAAAGTGAGACGGTCGTACCCCTGAATAGCATCTCCAACCACAGTGAGTTTACATGCTGCTTTGACAGGCGCACCGGAGGCCACAGTCGCGTAATCGGACAGCCTGATATTGGCACTTGTACCGTCAGCCCGGATCGCGCTCAAGTAAGGCCAGTCGATAGTTGGGAACTTGGGGGAGTCGAGCGGCATGATCCCCGAGTACGCCAGATCGAATGACAGAGTCAGCCCATCGAAAACAAAATCTGGCAGATGCTTGATCCTTGGGTGCTCATAGAAGTTGTCGGCGTCGTGAAGGATCAGGACGGCAAAATCCGCCGGGTCGCGAAACATACCGCTAACAACGAAGCTGTCGGGCTTCGCGGAATGCAGTGCAGCCGAAGCACCCAGATCATCGAATCCACGCAGCGAGAGTGTTCTGTCCGGTTGCAGTTTATAGATACGCTCGCTCATGTTGGCAACAGCTCCTCGTCAATAGACGGAAAGCTGGCAGTGCAGAGCTTTATATTGCCGCGTTGGTCCGCGGTGCCTTTTTCTGTCATCTTCGTCGTCATTGGCATTCAAGTCCCTTTTTGCAGTTCTAGCGTTGGGACTTTCAAAGACGAGTCCCCGGCGCCAGACAAATTGTCGCAACCGATGCCAAGATTCAGCGCTCTTCACGGCACCCGGGAAGGGCTTATATCTTTGATTCGACGAAGCTTAAAATTATTCCGTGAGCGCGTCAACGGTGTTTTCGGTTGCGCGTTTATCTGGCTCTTGCTGTGTCGTACAGTGCCTTGATGTATCCAATGCTGTACGCCCAACCGGTATTGCGATCGCCAACCATCGCCGGCACGTGGTCTGCGATCAGAATGCCACGGAAGTCCACATCCACTAAGGTACGCATTAGCTTCTTCATGTCGGTGTAGCCATCGTCGACATACGTCTCGACGAAATCCGGGATTGGGGCTGTGACGTTGCGGAAGTGAATCTTCCACAGCTTGTCCATCTTTGCGAACGCCCGTGCTGCTTCAAAGACGTCCTTGCCCATTGACGCGCCGCCTTCCATCCACGTGCCGCAACATAGGCAGACCCCTATATTGGGACTGTTTGCGATGCTGAGGGCTTTTGCATAACCGTCGAAGTTACCGAAAATGCATCGCGGAACTCCACCTAGTTCGGGCACCGGCGGATCGTCTGGATGTATGCCGATTCGTACGCCGGTCTCTTCCGCAACAGGCACTATCTGGCGAATGAAATAGGTGTAGTTCTCCCAGATCTCTTCTTTGGAGAATTTGCGGCCATGGGTGAGAGCGCCGTCAAACTTTTTGCCGGCCCAATTGCCTTTCGCGTCCTTCAGGTGAAACGCTCGTGCCCGGGCTCCGCCGCGCGTTGCTTCAGGCTCAGAACTCCAGATCCCATTACCCATGTGGGCGTATGTTGTGTAGTAGATTCCAGCTCTGGACAGATTACGGAGATATTGTTTGTATTCCGTGATCTTCTCCTCGCGGCCCGGAAGATTCAACGTGACTTCCTGCATATTATGTACGTTGGAATTTCCTGCGTTCGCAACTTTCAAACCTGCCGCTTCCACACGTTGCTTGAGACCTGCAAAGGTTTCGTAGGTTCCCCCGGCTCCGGGAATGCTGACGTATCCTACGCCTAACTGGCGTGCGAACTTCAGGTCGTCGTCTGTGAACTGATTTGGGATCTGCAGCGAAATTTTGATTCCCGGTGTTAATGGATCCAGAGCGCGTCTGGCCCCGAAAACCGGAGTAAAGTGACTTGCGGCTGCGTATCCTGCCAGTCCGGTCAGCAATCTGCGGCGGCTCCAGCCTGAGTGCATCATGCGGTTTTGTCTCCCCGGGAGGGGATTTTATCGCATATCCCATATCCCCCTGAAGGTTGCTGTCACAGAAAGGCGGATAGAATGTAGAACGATGAAATACGGTCTCGATATACGGCAGGACGGCGCGCTGGATTTCCTATCATTAGGAGCACTGATTCACAGGCTGGATCCGGGGATCATCCCGTTCCGCAAAGCAACGGAGTGCCAGATCCATGTCAGTGGCGGCGAGTTCAATTGCGCAGCCAATCTGTCGGACTGTTTTGGGATGCGCACCGGTCTGGTGAGCGCGATGGTGGACTATCCGGTCGGCGATCTCATCTCGGAACGGGTCCGCGCTATGGGCGTAAAGCCGTTCTACAAGAAATACAAACACAACGGCGTGAATGGTCCGAATATGGCGACCGTATACTCAGACCGCGGACTGGGCGTACGTGCTCCGGTTGTTTTCTACAACCGCTCTAATGAAGCTGGCGCAATGTTGAAGCCAGGCGACTTTGACTGGAACGAGATCTTTGGGCAGGGCGTTCGGTGGTTTCACTCCGGAGGAATTTTTGCGGCGCTGTCCGAAACTACGGGTGAATTGATCATCGAAGCAATGAAAGCCGCCAAGGCCCATGGCGCGGTCACTTCGTTCGACCTGAACTATCGCGCAAAGCTCTGGAACATCTGGGGCGGTGCGGAAAAGGCGGTTTCAGTGATTGCGCGGATTGTGGAAAATGTAGACGTACTGGTAGGCAACGAGGAGGATCTGCAACTGGGACTTGGCATTCCAGGTCCAGAGGTCCACGCAAAGTCGAAACTGGATCCAGGTGTGTTCCTCGCCATGATTAGCTCGGTGACCGAAAAGTACCCTAAGGTAAAGATCGTCGCCACGACTTTGCGGGAAGTGCATTCCACCAACAGGCACAGCTGGAGTGCGGTTGCCTGGATCGATGGACAAACGTATCGGGCTCCGGAAGCAGAACTGGACGTGTACGACCGCGTCGGCGGCGGCGACGGATACGCTGCTGGATTCTTCTACGGTCTGCTGACGGGTGAGGAGCCGGAGGAAGCTGTAAAACTTGGGTGGGCTCATGGCGCGCTGCTGACAACGTTCCCCGGCGACACGACGATGGCGACGCTGGAGCAAGTGCGGTCGGCTGCCAAGGGTGGCTCAGCAAGAATCCAGCGCTGACGTCTGTGGTTGCCAGCAGGCCCGTTCCGACAATACGGGAGCTTCGGGTGAGGGCACTCCGCGTGCCCATGCCTGAACCGCATCGGACAGCCGCCGGAGTGGTTCTCGAATCCCCTCTCGTCGCGACGCAGGTAATTACAGACGGCGGGACATCCGGCTGGAGCCTGACTTTTACCTACACGCTCGACGCCCTGAGGCCCACGGCCGAGATGATCTCTAATCTTGAGCCGTTGATCGCAAATGAACCGCTGGCGCCCCTCGCGATCTTTACCGGGCTGCAAACTCGGTTTCGCTTGCTGGGGAACACAGGCCTGGTTGGAATGGCGATAGCAGCCATAGATATGGCTGTTTGGGATGCTCTGGCGCGGTCCTACAAAGTGCCACTAGCTCAGTTGTTGGGCGGTGCCGAGCATCCATTGCGTGCCTACTGTGGCATCGGATTCGAAGGTGCCTTGCTCTGCGCGCGAGCTGCTGAAAAATGGGCCAAATGGGGTGCTCTGGCAGTAAAAGCGAAAATTGGCTATCCGACAGTAGGCGAGGATATCGAAGTAGTTCGAGCTATTCGCCATGCCGTTGGTCCAGAGGTCGGCATTATGGTCGACTACAACCAGACGCTCACACCTGAAGAGGCGATTGAGCGATGCCGTCGTCTCGATGCCGAGGGTCTGGTCTGGATCGAAGAGCCAACTCTGGCGCACGACTTTGAGGGTCTCGCTTCTGTAGCCACTGCAATCAGTACCCCGATTCAGGCTGGCGAAAATTGGTGGGGTTCTCTGGATGTCCGGCGCGCAGTTACCGCAAAATCGGTAGATCTGCTAATGCTGGATGTCATGAAGGCGGGTGGTGTTACGGGCTGGATGAGATGCTCGGCACTGGCCGAGGCCTACCGGCTACGTGTCTCTAGTCACCTCTGGCCGGAGCTCAGTGCGCAATTACTGTCCGTGACTCCCAACGCACACTGGCTGGAATACACGGACTGGTGGAACCCGGTTATGCTGTCACCACTGACTGTGAAAGATGGTTGGGTGCAACCATGCAGTATCGCCCTCAATGAACACGCGCTCAGTCAGTTTGAAGCCTGAGAATTCGATCCTGCCAAAACCGGTGTATCGGGGAGACACACCGGTCCTGAGCCGGAATCTCACACTACCTCACGACGAGGTTTACGGTATTTGACGCAGCACCGCCTGACCGCAACTGCAGGGGAACGGTACCGCTGGCTGTTTCCGCAGGGACCAGAACGTACACCTGATAAAGACCTATGAAGCCTGGGCTGGTAACAGCAGCGAAGACCGTTGCGGGCCGATTGTCAATGGTGGCGGTGACAGGCGCAGCGTTCGCTCCGGTAGTGAAATACTGCCCCGTGGGAATGGGCGCAAGAGGGGCAAGTCCGGTGGTGAAAACGATAATGTATTGACCTTTCTCGGCTGCGGCACCCGGACGTCCGGTCAACATATAGGACAGGTTTGTAAAGATACCCGCCTGAGTATCGAAGTAGATCGCCGGTGCGGTTGCAGCAACTTCCACTTCAACCGGGGTGGATTCGCCGGCCGCCGTTCGCACCGTAACCCGCCTGGTACCTGGTGTGGTCTCAAACGGGACCTGCACGACCACATAACCGTCGCCAAGTGTCACGATTGGCGCGACCAGATCTCCTATACGTACACTGACGCCGTTGAAGCTTGCGGGAGCGTTGACACCATCGAACGACGAGCCGACATCGGTGATGACTCGTGCGAAGTTCGCGCCGAAGACCGTCATCAGACTGCCGGGTGCGACACGCCGAATGGAGGGATCGCTAATGGCGGAAATAGCGGCGCTGACCGTTGGCATTGCAGTACTGGGCGCAGCAAGCTGCGATCGCACCAGGC
>JACMLA010000352.1 GCA_014379815.1 Bryobacteraceae bacterium
CTGTCGTTTGCATGTGCGACACCAGGCGGCTTCTCAAGTCTTCAAGGACGAGCCGGGAGCTTGCATCATTCGCAATATCCTGCTGTTCCCATGGATCGTCCTTAAGGTTGTACAACTCGAACGGCGGATGATAGGACATTGCACGATTTGCAGGTACCACAGTGTCGGAACGTGGCCGCCAGGATTGGGAGGGATCCATAAACGCTGGAGCCGCCGAGAAGTTCACGATTAGCTTATGTGTCTGCGACCGGACACTGCGCCGGGGATCGTAGTAGTCGTGGTAAGTCATCTCGCCGAAGATGGAATCCCGCTCTGTGTAGGGTCTGCCTTCCAGCAGCGGACGGAGGGAACGCCCTTGTACGTCCGAGGGCACAGGCACGCCGACAAGATCGAGAATCGTAGGCAAGTAGTCGACGTTGGAAACCATCTGCCTATGGCGAACTCCCCCATGCCATCCCTCTCGCGCCGGGTAGCGGAGAATGAAAGCCGTTGAGAGACCAGGCTCGTAGAGAGAGCACTTCGAGCGGGGCATAGCAATCCCATGGTCTGTTGTAAAGATCACCAGAGTGTTGCGTTCCAGACCTAATGATCGGAGTGACTCGAGCACGCGCCCTACCTGGGCATCCATGTGGCGAATAGCGCCCTGAAGTTCTCCGAGCTCCGCCCGGGTACCTTCGGTGCTCCGCAGATAGGGCGGCACGGTGATCCCAAGTTTCGTATCAGGCTGAAGCCGGTCCCCAAGGAAGTCCTGATCAGCCGTGCGGTCCCGGCGCGCAAGGCGGTGCGGTTCAATACAACCAGCCTGCAGGTAGAAAGGTTTGGACGGGTCCTTAGAAAAGTCAGCGAGCCTTGAAATTACGGCATCCGCCATCTGCTGTGCGGAAGTAGCAGCGGCATAGTCGCCCAGTCCACACCTCTGCGGACCCGAGTGAGTTTCGTGCAATACGCCAACGCCGGCTGTCCCGTAGCCTGAGCTTCCAAGGATCTGGCCAAGGTGGCGCTCTGCCGGGTTCAGTTCCCAGGCAAAGTTGGCATGAGTCAGGCCCATGACTCCGTTGGAGTGGGGATAGCGCCCGGTGAAGATAGAGGCTCGCGAGGGACTGCATTGCGGGGCACTGCAGAAGCTGCGCTCAAACAACACGCCCTCGGAAGCCAGCCGGTCGAGGTTAGGCGACTGCACGGAATCTACGTTGTAGCAATGCAGGTGCTGTCCGAGATCATGACAATGCAACAGCAAGACATTAGGTCTGGTCTGCGAGGACTGGAACCCGCTCAGAAGAGGTGCGGAAAGAGTACCGGCGATGGTACGACGCGTCAATCTCGTATCTGGTCTGGTATCGGGCATAGATCGAGTTCTCCCGGTCTACCGCAGGCGATCCAGTCTAACCTCAATCAGGTTGCCCTTATCACCCGGCGCTTTTACCTGAATGCGTTTCGGATACTTCAGTGAGCCCACATCCCCGAAGTCGGAATAGATGGCAGACTCGCGGCGGTCTGTGCCGGTTCCAACGTCCCGGGTGATTGAGATCGGAAGATATTGGGAAGTTAAGGTAAGCGCGAAACGTTCGTCTGTGCCGTCGAGTTGTACCTCGAATTGCCCGTCTACCTCCGGAGTTTCTGCCTCCGCACTCGCCTGCAAGCGCGCGGACGAGATACCCGCACGAATGTCCCGCAGGATATTGGCGGGAAGATAGCGTCGGAAAAATCGAAGCTCCGCCTCAAACTTACGGGCTTCGTCCGGTTTCAGCTGTCTTCGCGGACGAGCGTCTTCGAGCCCTTTCAGCGTTTCTTTACCTTTTACCTGGCAGGTCTCGCCTTCACAAACCAGCTGCATACCCCCGGCACTGGAGTCCAGAATCAGCGCCGTTTCCTTTGGTCCGGACCGGAAAGCAAAGCTGAGTTCCATGGGCGTTCCAGACCCTGAAGTTCTCCACGAACCTTTGGCCGTCACGTCCGGAGCGTCCTCAGGGAACATCTTAAGCATCTGTTTCAGGATCTCGCCACCGAATCTGGCCTTTGTCGCTTCGTCCGGTTTCAAGGTGACGACAACTGTTTCGCCAGACACAGTGAGGTTGA
Organism: Bryobacteraceae bacterium; assembly: GCA_014379815.1. Next base: position 2,077 of record JACMLA010000352.1, read on the forward strand.
CCGCACGCTGCTCCGAACCATAACCAGTTCTGGTCACAAGAACCGTGTGTTTCCCAAGCGGCAGTTGTTTTTGAAATACTCCGCCTTTGCTCTGCGCGAATGGATCGTTATTTATCAGTACAGTGCACTCGGCCGGATTACAGCGAACCGTCAAAGAAGCCGTAACTGGCTTGGGAGGTGGTACAGGTTTGGGCGGAGCAGGCGGTGGGGGCCGCACCTCGCGAAGTGCGGTCAAAACATCGTCCGTCGCTCCGCTGGCTTTCAATCTGGCGAACAGATCCTCGTTCAGATCGAATGTGATGTTGCGGAGTCGGATGGCTTTGGGGATGACATCAAGCGCCACCATCCTTTTCCCACTCTTGTACTTTCCGGTGAGCATTTGCGTAAGCTGTCCCTCGTCCATCGGAGGTCCCTCCCATGGCGGTTTCAGGCGCTGCCCTGGCAGGTCAAAGCTTACGAGAAGAAATAGTAGTACGCAGAAACAGCGGGTCACAGCGAGCCTAACGAGGTGTCTCGCCAATTTGGGATTCATAATCTCGGATATCACTCAGCAGAGCTGTCGCCCCGGGATGGTTAGGAGTCAACCGCAATGCCTCATTGGCAAAAAATCGGGCTCGGCCTGCATTGTACTTGTTCTCAAGTTGATACCGGCCACGCGAGACCAGCTGCTCCGCCGTCAGGGGAATTGCCGGCTTGGCAGCCTCGGCATCCGGTGCCTGGGCAGCTACTTCAGCGGGAGGCACTTCGGCAGGAATCTCCGGCGGCGGCTGCTTCTGCAGCAGAGAACTTTCCACGCTCGCGATCTCGGTTCGAATCTGCTCTTCCTGCGGTTTGCCCGCCACTCGGGATTGCAGATCCTGAAGCTTCGTTAAAAACACTCTCAGTTCATCGACCGAGGCGGAATCCGCCGGTCGCATCATGAGTGCGAGACTCGCTGCTGCCTCCGGGGAGGTCAGGGTCCAGTCAGCCCAAAAAGCGACGTCCACAACCGGAACGTACCCGGGCTTAGCAGGCTTTCCATCCGCACGGGCTTGCACTTGCAGCCACCGGTCGGAACGGCTCGCGGGTAACTTCAACAACGAGAGCGAGTCGCTCTGTCTTGCCTCCACAACCACCTTGCCATCTTCGGCGGGAACGTCCTTTATGTAGGATCGACGTGCCACTACCGAAACAGTTCCGATCGAAGGCTCCTCCGGAATACTCGCAAACCTGCCGCTAGCCACCCAGCCGATTGCAATCAGCAAAAAACAGGCCGCAATGCTGCCGACCATAACCTTCCGCTGATCTGAGTTCAGGCCCAAACCTTTAGAGATACCGGGTGCGGATGGCGCCGAATTGTCCCCTTGTCCTTTGCCGGAGGCTTGCTTCAGCGAGGCGGCGTTTCCAGCATTAGCCTTTGCCGCACTCGCATTGGCAGCACTGGCAATATTGGACGCGCTGTCTCCCTGCTGCTTTTGAACTTCGGCTCTGGTAGGAACGACGTCGCTTATGCCCCGTCCCCACAAGCCGGTAAACGTCTGCTGACAACTCTCGGCAGCCTGTACGAATCTGGCGTCGGTGACAGCAATTGCCTTCAGTTCTTCCAGTTTACTTTTGGCAGCAACCTGATCTTTACGTTCTGCGGCTTCTTCGAACTCGGGCAGGAGGCGAAGAACTTCCGAAAGCCTCCACTCCGCCGGATCCTCGCCACTCGGAGCAGGTGTCAGCAGAGTTGGGTCTCCATCGATCTGAACTTCCGGACGGATCTCCGAGCGACGGGAAGGCAGTTCCACGCGCGACATCGACGGCGAGGCGTTATTTCGAATACCGTCGAGCACTGCACGCAGATCGTTTGCGAGCTGCCCACAGGATCCATACCGGTCGTCAGGCTTCTTCGCAAGCGTTCGCGCCATGATCTGATCCAGCAGCACAGGCAACGACGTCTCGTGATCGAACAGCGAATCAGGGTCACTGTCGACGATACGTTTGTGAATCATCGCCGCCTGAAATGGGTGAGCGTACACCAGAAGCTCGAAGAAAACGAGACCAGCGGAAAACAAATCGGAACGCGAGTCTGTTGGCTCTCCAAGAATTTGCTCAGGAGCCATGTAGTTCGGAGTGCCAAGGATATTGCCCTGGATGGTCAGACGCGAGCTTGGCAGCCGTGCAATTCCAAAATCGACGATTTTCACCCGACCGTCGTCCTGGTAAAAAAGATTGCTTGGCTTGATGTCCCGGTGGATCACACCGTGCTTGTGCGCATGGTCAAGGGCTTCGCAAACCTGAATCATGCAATCGATCTTCTGAGCTACGGTCAACGCTTGCCGTCTCTCGATCAACTTGCGAAAATCACAGCCTCGCAGAAGCTCCATCGAAATGAATGCAATTTTGTCGACTTCGCCGAGATCGAAAACCGAAACGATGTTTGGGTGCTGGAGCCTGGCGCAAGCTCTGGCCTCACGGTAGAAGCGCTCCCGGACCTCAGGGTCGACGGTACCGCTGGTCCGGATCGTCTTTAGTGCCACTTCCCGATCCAGCATTGGATCGAGTGCGCGGTAGACGGTTCCCATGGAACCCGCGCCAAGTTGTTCGACGATGGTGTAACGCCCAAGAACGGTCATCTCTACTTACAGCGTCCTTTTGTGCCACAGAAGGCCATCACCGGGGTGACCGGAACACACCCCGTCCTACAGTATTGCGCTAACGAGTCCTGCATCGTTACATTGCCCCGATATCCTGAGACAAGTTTCCCATCTGCCCGGCTTAAGAGTGGCTTAGGGTCCTGCTACCCCCGCGTAACCTTAATATTTTCTTAATATAAAGACGTTATCGGTGAGTGCCAGCCCCAGCACGTTATTATATCTGACACTCAGTAGTGTTGCCGAATCTTAAAGCGTTACGGTCCGAAATCCGGAGCGGTACACAGCGGAATGGACGAGGTTATGGAGCTAATTGGAAAGTACGAAATCTCTGGCAAAGTAGGATCCGGAGCTTTCGGTCATGTTTACCGTGCACGAGACCCTGGTGTAGGCCGCCAGGTAGCGATCAAGATGCTCGACTATTCGGGCGATCAGCACGCTATCGAACGCTTCCGGGCCGAGGCGTCGACCACCGCGAAACTGGTTCACCGAAACATCGTCACGATCTACGACTACGGAGACCACGAAGGTAACCCGTTCATCGTGATGGAGTTGCTGGAGGGCGAGACGCTGGCAACCACTATCTCCCGCCTGGAAGACGGCAGTCTGGAACTCTCGCTTCTAAGCAGGCTCGAGATATTAATTCAGGTTGCCGAAGGCCTCGAATACGCCCATCAGAGGTCTATCGTTCACCGCGACATTAAACCGGCGAACCTGGTGTGTCTGCCCGACGGAGTCGTAAAGATACTCGACTTCGGGATCGCCCGTTTGCTTGGCGAAGCGACGTCGCGGATGACGAAGGTAGGTGAGACCGCGGGCACTGTTCTGTATATGGCTCCCGAGCAGTTCCGCGGACTGGACGCCGATGTCATGACCGATCTCTTCGCTTTTGGAACGATCTGTTATGAGTTGCTGACGCTGGTACACCCGTTTGCGGCTTCCGACACCGCCGCGATAATATATCGCGTCACGACGGTCGATCCAGACCCGCTGACTGAGCAGATCCCGGACTGCCCTGTCAGGCTGGATGCGATTCTCCGCCGCGCCATCGACAAAAATCGAAAGGTGCGTTACCAGAGCGCAGGCGATATTGCGCTTGACCTGAAAGAAATCATCGTCGAGTTGAGTACGGGGGAAGCCGCGCGTCTGTTTGCCATGGCAAAAATTGCGGCCAGTGAAAACAGGCCGGACGACGCCCGGGTATTAGGTCGCCGAGCCCTGGAGCTCGATCCCGTGAACGCGGAAATCCGCAAATTTCGTGACGACATACGCGAGCAGCTCCAGAGCCTCGCGATGCAGGCCGAGACTACCGAAGTACTGGGCCGGGCAGATGGATTCCTTTCCAGCCGGAAGTACAACGAAGCGATCGAAGTGCTGGAAAATGCCGCGCGGTCCGGCCACGACGACACCCGCGTCACAGCTCTGCTGAGCGAGGCGCGAAGGCGGTAGAAGGCGCGAAGGGAAGGAGCCGTTCTGATAGCCTCCGCACGTGAACGGCTTCATTCGGGTCAGTTGGACGACGCAAAGCATCTAGCAGCACTGGCGGAGGAGGCAGACCAGCACAATCCGGAGATTCCGCCTCTGGTATCGCAGATAGAAGCGGCAATCGACCTCCATGCGCGAAAGCAACGGATTGCGGCCGCCATCGAAGAGATCGATATTCTGCGGACAGCAGAGCAGTTCGATGCGGCGCTTAAGCTGCTGGAGGACACTGTTGCCCGGGAGGGCACCGCGCAGGAGCTCGACCAGACCCAAGCCCTCGTCAGGTCGGATCGTGAGGCATGGACGAAGCGAAAAGCAGAGGAGGAACATACCCTTCGGCTTTCGGAACTGGCGCACGAACTCCAGCAGCCAGACCTGTCTGTGCTTCGGCTAAAGACTGTTTGCGAGGAACTGTCACGCCTTTCTGCCGCATGGCCCGCAGACAGACGCGACAGGACTCTGCTAAGGGAAGCCGAAGAACGACTAAAAGCAAGGCAACGGCAGGATGACATCGACAACGTCATTGAGCAAGTAGAGATAAACCGGGCCAGCGGAGACCTGGAGACCGGATGGCAAATTCTGGAGGCCGCACTGGCCAGACTGGGAGAGACACCGCAGCTGATTCCGTTGCACCAGAGTTTGCGCTCTGAGCTTGATGCGAAGCGAAGGAAGGAACGTCTGGAGTCCATCGTTTCTGATTCAACTCGCGCCCTCTCTACAGGTAACTGGCGTGAGGCTCTGCCGGCGCTCGAAGTCGCGGAACGCGAGTTCCCGGAAGAATCCATAATCGCGGGGCTGGTGGATTCTGCGCGAGCGATGAAAGCGGCGGCGGAAAAGCAAGCTGCCATCGATCAGGCTCTCGAGGGTGCGCGAAAGCTGGCGTCTGAGCACTGCTGGACAGAAGCATTGCAAGTCATCGAGGGCTGCTGGGCTCAGTATCCGGACGAACCGGTTTTGGCGCAGGAGCGAGCCTCGCTGGAAGCCGGATTCTCCGCGGAACACGAGCGGGTTCTCGGCTTGATTGCAGCTATTGATAATGCTTTGCGCGACAGAGAACATACGGCAGCCGTTCTGGTCGCACGTTCCGGCAGGTCTGAACTACCGCATCGGATGGAGCTGCTGGAAGCCGAGGCTCGCGCGTGGCGAGCCTTGCGCGCGCGGGAAGTCCGACAAGCTGTTGAAGACGCTACCGCCCTGATACGCGCAGGAAACCTAAGCGCTGCGGACAATTATCTTCAACGCGCGCACGAAATTTTCCCGGGAGAAACCACTCTTCAAATCGTCACGGCCGAATTAAATCAGCGCCAAGCCGCGAGGACGAGCGCAAATTTCGAAGCGTCCAGGTCAGACTCGGAGACGGGTCTTACGGCACATTCTCTGGCTAATCCAGACAAAACATCGTCAGACAGTTCATCCGCAAACAGTAAAGAGCGATGAAGCTAAAACTTGATTTTCTGGATCGTGTCCAGGCTGCCCGGCAGTACCTGTCGCAGGATAATCCAAAAGAGGCTATCGCCCAGCTTGACCTGCTGCTTGCAAAGAATCCAAACGACTCCGTTGCTCTCGGATTGCGCAGCGACGCGACGAGGCAACTTGAACAGAAGCGGAATCGGCGCGCAGTTGAAGTAGCCACGGCGGCAGAAAAGGAAGGCGATGCAACGACCCGGCTGAGGCTTCTGCAGGAAGCTGCTGAGTTAACCCCGGAGGACAAGAGAGTTCAACTCATGCTGGGTGTGGCGCAGAGTCAAAGCCAGGTTTTTCAGTTCATGAGCTGGCGTGTGCACTTTCTTCAGGAAACTGGTCGCTCTGTCGAAGCGGAGTTACAGCGGCAAACCCTGGGATTGATTGCGCCAGAGTATGTCGAAGTCAGTACAGAGACTGTTCCACAGACGGCGGCAAAAGCAGTCCAGCCTTCGCCAGGTACCTCGACAACAAAGTCCGGACCGCTTGACAGGCGGATGTTGTTAGCACTTGGGGGTGGACTTGCCGCTATCGCCGCACTTGCAGCGGTGTTGCTCAGCCGTCCTGGGACCCCGGTGTCGGCCGTTCCGAAAGTATCGATTTCCATTCAAACCTCGCCTGCCGACGCCCTGATCGAGATCGACGGTGCGCGCTACACCAATCAGCCCCTCGCTCCGGGTGACTACACTCTGAAGGTTAGCCGGGCGGGATTTGCCGCGGTTCAGCAGAAAATTACGGTACCGCTCTCAGGATCTGTCAGCATTTCATTGGAGCCACTAGCAACGATTCTGAGGATCGACGCGCAACCTGCGTTTGCAGAATGGGCCCTTGACGAGAGCCCTCCAGTCGCGGTTAGCGACACCCAGACAGCCTTGCCCTCCCTAGCTCCGGGGAAGCATCAGGTGAGGATTTTTGCTCAGCCGGGAGGACAAGGTGAGTCGGTTTTTGAAATCGAAACGGAAACGGCAAAAGCTCCCCGTGTCGTCAGCATCAAACCCGCCGAGAATACCCTGGGTATAGCCTTTACTCAGTTTGGGGAGGAGAGTCAGGTGACTACTTCACCGGAAGGATTGTCCATCGCAGGATCGGAGGGAAACGTGATCGGCCAAACCGGGACAACTGCCTTATCGCTTCCGAAACTAACCCCTCCAGTGACGACCAGCCCGGAATATATAGTTCGCGGCCAGGAAAGCGAGTGGCGCATTCAGACCACGCCATCCGAGGCACCGATACTTTCTCTGTTCCTTCGGACGAATGCTC
>JACMLA010000353.1 GCA_014379815.1 Bryobacteraceae bacterium
ACGGAACGGATCGCTTCAATCGCGGGTGACACCAGGCGCTCATCGATCTTGCTGAAATGCAGATCGGAAACGTGAACGATCGTCTTCACTTGCCTGGTACAAACACCTTCAGAGCGCGTGGAAGGGAGCGGTAATGGAGGGGCGTTTCCATCACATGATGCTCTCCGTCGAGCGAGACACCAAGACGGCGGGAGCGCGTATCGATATAGGCTTCGGTTGCGCTAAAGACCTCGAAGTGCTGATGCCTGCGGAAGATTCCAAGTACCACCTTGACGGCCATCCACAAAAGAGCAAGCCGGCTCTGAGGGCGCAGAACATAGATCCACAGTTTGCCGCCCTGCAACGTCTGGCGAGTCCCAAGCTGCCAGCCCGTCATCGCATGCTCATTGTTGCCGATCAACATGTAAGGTGTACGCCGGACGAGTTCTTTGCCATCCGCCTGGATACGCATCCGGAAGAACGGCAGTTTGCGGAAAGCGGTGACCCAGCCCCAGAACCATGCCAATTTCGGGTGCCAGCCGCGCTTCTCGAGGTCGGCCCGAAGAGAGCGAAAGATCGGATATAAACCAACGACCGAATTGTTCAGGAACGTCTTGCCGTTCACTTCACCGACATCTACTTCGACGCTGTTACCGGCGCACACGACCCTCGCGGCGGCTTCGAGTTCCAGAGGCAAGCTCAAGTCACGGGCAAAGTGATTCAGCGTTCCGACAGGCAGGACGCCGAACGTGGCCTGTGTGCCGACAAGCCCGGACGCGACGGCGCTCAGGGTTCCATCGCCGCCACCTGCGACCACGATGTCATGCCCGCTCGCTACGGCTTCCCTTGCCTTCTCGGCCAGGTTGGTGCCTTTTTGGACGTAGTCGATTTGGGCCTCGATACCGGACTCTTCAAACCAGCGCTCCAGCTTATGAGGTGCGTCTTCTTTGGAGTCGAATCCAGCCGATGCGTTCACGATAATCAGCGCACTCGTCTTGTTTGCAACAGTCGCCATATGCCCTTAGTAGAGCATTTGAGGGCCCACTAAATTTCGCCTGATTTAAGAGGCCGGGGGAGATATGACCAGGAGCAGATCCTTTGTTTCCACAGTTTGCCCGGTGCTAACCAGCAGTTCTGTCACGGTTCCGCTGGTCGGCGCGTGAACGGTAGTCTGCATCTTCATCGCTTCCATCACCAGGAGGCGGTCTCCCCTGGAAATTTTTTCACCTTGCCTGACGAAAATCGTAGAAACTGCACCGGGAATGGGCGCCGGGACTTGACCTGGTTGTGCTGGGTCCGCTTTGGCGCGCTGACGTATTTCGACGGTAAGGGCCCGGTCGACAACGCTGACCTCGCGAGGCTGACCATTCAACTCATAGAACACGGTCCGTGTGCCATCGGGATGAGGTTCACCGATGGTCAGGAAGCGAACGATCAGAGTCTTGCCCTCTTCGATTTCGATAGCGGTCTCTTCTCCCCGTTCCATGCCGTAGTAAAACATCGGCGTAGGCAGGACGGAGACATCGCTCCATAGCTGGCGGTCGGCTTCGAACTTCAGGAAGACCTCGGGGTACATGAGATAGCTCATAAGGTCGGTTTCTGACAACTCGTGCCCGACCTGGGCTTGTACATCTTGCCGGACGGTGGTGAAGTCTACCGGTGTAAGCAGTTCTCCAGGCCTGCCCGAGCGCGGCTCTGTGCCTTTCAGGATGATTTGCTGCACGCGGCGGGGCCAGCCGCCGGGAGGCTCGCCGAGAGAGCCCATAAACATGTCTACTACCGAGTTGGGCCACGTCACGTTGTGGTCGGATGGAAGCGCAAGGAACTGCTCCATTGTCATCCCGTGGCTCACCAGGAACAGAGCCATGTCGCCCACGACTTTACTGGATGGCGTGACTTTGACGATGTCGCCAAAGGCCATGTTCACAGCGGAATACATTCTGGCCACGTCCCGCCATTTTGCGCCCAGTCCCATGGACTCGGCTTGTTCCTGAAGATTGGTGTATTGACCGCCGGGCATTTCGTAGAGGTAAACTGTGCCACTTCCGCTTGCCGGCCCGTTATCAAAAGCAGCGTAGTAGCCGCGGACATCGGCCCAGTAACTCTCGAGCGCATCAAGAGATTCCACGTCGAGACCGCTGGCGCGCGCGGTGTTCTCCAGAGCGGCAGATAACGCATTCAGATTGGGCTGACTGGTGGTCCCGCTCATGGATGCGATGGCACCGTCCACGATGTCGACGCCAGCGTCTGAGGCTTTCAGCAGCGAAGCGGCATTGACTCCACTGATGTCGTGAGTGTGAAAGTGAATGGGTAGCCCCACCTCTTCCCGCAGGGTCTGGACCAGACGCTCGGCAGCGTACGGCCGGCAGAGGCCAGCCATGTCTTTGATGGCGAGAACGTGAGCGCCCATCCGCTCGAGTTCTTTGGCCATTCTGACGTAGTACTTGAGCGAATACTTCTCGCGTTTCGGGTCCAGAATGTCGCCGGTGTAGCAGATTGCGGCTTCACAGATTGCGTGGGTCTTGCGAACCGAATCCATGGGAGCCTGCATGTTTGGGAGCCAGTTCAGTGAGTCGAAGATGCGAAAGATGTCGATACCTTCGCGGGCCGACAGCTGGATGAAAGCATCGACCACGTTGTCCGGGTAAGCGGTGTAGCCAACCGCATTGGAGGCCCGCAACAGCATCTGAAAGCAGATGTTTGGGATGGTTCTCCGCAGGCGCGCCAGCCTTTGCCAGGGGTCTTCATGCAGGAAGCGGAGGGCTACATCGAAGGTTGCGCCGCCCCACATTTCGAGACTGTACAGACCCGACATCCGGTGGGCAACGAAATTTGCGATCGCCTCCATGTCATAGCTGCGCATCCGTGTCGCGAAGAGCGACTGGTGTGCATCCCGAAACGTTGTGTCGGTGAACAGCAGCCTCGATTGCTGACGGGTCCACTGGGCAAAGGCTTCGGGACCGAGTTCCAACAGGAGTTGCCGGGTTCCGGGCGGTGGGGTAGCCGCGTTGACTGGCGGGATGACAGGATGACGCAGGGCTTCCGGCCTTGTTTTGCCGCCGACTTCCTTATTTCCGTTGACGATGACGTCTCCGATGTAGGTCAGCAGCTTAGTGGCTCGATCCTGTCGCGGCGAGAACTGGAAAAGCTCCGGGGTCTCGTCAAGGAACCGGGTAGTCGCTTCGCCGGCCTGGAACTGACTGTGATTGACAACATTTTCAAGGAACGGAATGTTTGTGATGACTCCGCGGATACGGAATTCACGTAGGGCACGATCCATCCTCTGACAGGCGACCGCGAAGGTGTTGCCCCACGCAGTGACTTTTACGAGAAGAGAATCGTAGTACGGTGTGATGACCGCGCCGCCATATGCGGAGGCACCATCCAGACGGATCCCGAAACCTGCAGGCGAGCGGTACGTGTGAATCTTGCCGTAATCGGGAGTGAAGTTGTTAGCGGGGTCTTCTGTAGTGACGCGGCATTGCAAAGCGAATCCGTGCAGCGGTACGTC
>JACMLA010000354.1 GCA_014379815.1 Bryobacteraceae bacterium
CGGCTTAGTCATCGACATAATCTGAAAAATGCTGTCCTTCTGCATCGGTTTGCGGGTTTCCAGATCCTGATAGCCCACCGCTTCGTGGAACACAATCTGCCCCCGTCGCGCCAGCAGCATCACCGCACCGGGAATCTCACCCTTCGTCGCCAGTGCCTCCATGCGGGTGCGGGCACGAGTCAGCCTCTCAGCGTCGAATCCGGTCTTGCTGACAGTCGGGGCAGCGGCCAGCAAGGCTGTTACAACCAGAGCAGGAATCAGCCTTTTCATGTTTCCGATTCTATGCTGCTCCATGCCCAGGCAGTGAGCGGGTAGACTTGCCTTGTGAATGTTGTCGAAGTAACGGTCTCCGCCAGGTCCTGCCTGCTGATCTTGCTCGCCCTGCTTTGCACTCATGCTGCGCTGGCCGTCAGTCCCGCATCGGAATACGCGGACAGTTTGCGTCAGGCCGGACTGGACTCCGACGCATGCTACCGCGTCCGCGATCTGGCGTTTCAGAAAGAAGATCTTCGCTTCTACCTGACCGAGGGCCATCTCATCTTCTCGAAGCCAGTGGCAGGCCGCCGCTTCGCCGCGATGTTTACCGCCGACATTCCAGGCGGCGATGCGGAAGTACTTCTATTCCCTCCCGCGCGAAGCGAACGTCTCAGCCTGGCACGTTTCGCAAAATCCCCCAATCTCAACGAACATTTCGGCGCTGCCTTGTTTCTGTTCTCAGATGGGACCGGTGAAGAACTTCTGCAGCAAATTGAAAGTGCTGAGCCAAAGCGTCTTCCCGAAATTGGTACAGCGATGGCCTCAACTTTCAATGAGACTCTGCGCAATCTGCTCAACAGCTACCAGACGCGGCTGGTGCAGGATCACTTCAGTTCCCGCTCTGCCGAAACCGGTCTGTTTTACGCCGGAATCAACACGCGGAGCCTGGGAAACATCGATCTTGTGTATGACCCCCGGCAGCGCGACCAGATCACAGTCGGCCAGGTAGTCTTCCGCGACGAACGCCAGTTCTTCGACACCTGGACCAGCTTTCCCGCTCGCAGTTTCCGTACCGGATCCCGCAAAACCATTCCCTCCAGCGCGAAAATCGAGCGCGTTCGAATCGATGCCTCACTGGACTCCCCAGATCTCCGGATGAAGGCCGTGACAACAATCGAGATCTCGGGACGCGCCGACGGAGACACCGCCATTCCCTTCGAGCTTTCACGCCGCGTCAAAATCCTGAGCGCGAAAGTCGACGGGGAACCGGCAGAGGTTTTCTACGGAGCATCGCTTCGATCCACTCTGATGCGTGGATCCGACAACGAAGTGTTCCTCGTTGTCCTCCCGAAGACACTCCGCAGCGGAGAGACGCGTCGCATCGAGTTCACCCACGAAGGCAGCGTGGTCAGTGAAGCGGGAAACGGCGTCTATTTCGTCGGAGCGCGGATGAACTGGTATCCCAATCGCGATGCCGAGTTCTCTACCTATGAAATGACGTTTCGTCATCCCCGAAACCTCAGCCTCGTCGCAACCGGTGAACTCATCAGCGAGAAGACTGAGGGCGACTTTCGTGTTGCTACCTACAAGGCATCCAATCCCATCCGATTCGCCGGATTCAACCTCGGACAGTATCAGCGGACAAAAGCGGTACGCGCTGGAGTCTCGCTGGAAGTCTGCGCCAATCGCTCTGTAGAGTCCGGGCTGATTCCACGGCGCGACCTCGTGATACAACCTCCGGCAATGCCTCGGAGCGGTCGAAGGCCAGGCCTGCTGATAGACTTGCCAGCACCTGCGCCCAGTCCCGTGAACCGCCTGGACCAGATGACTTCGGACATCGGCGGAGCGCTGGAATTCATGGCCACTCACTTCGGGCCGCCACCCCTGAAAACCCTCAGCGTCTCGCCCATACCGGGGATGTTCGGTCAGGGCTTTCCCGGCCTGTTATATCTGTCCACCCTCGCCTACTTGAACCCGGATGAACGTCCCATGCCGCTGCAAACCGATGCCCAGAGAACCTTCTTTTCTGAGCTGCTGCATGCCCACGAGACCGCACATCAATGGTGGGGCAACCTCGTCACTTCACCCGGCTATCAGGACGACTGGCTGATGGAGGCGATGGCAAACTACTCGGCGCTTCTGGTTCTCGAACGCAAGAAAGGGCGCAGAGCTCTCGACACAGTACTTGAGGAATACCGGGTAAGCTTGCTCCGCAAAGTCGATGGGGGGCAAACGATTGAATCGACCGGCCCCCTAATCTGGGGAACCCGCTTACAATCCTCCCAATCCCCAGGAGCATGGCGTCCTATCATCTACGAGAAAGGAACCTGGGTGCTGCATATGTTGCGCGAGCGGCTTGGGGATACAGCCTTCCTCAAGTTACTTGGGGAAATCGTCAAAGCCAGACAATACTCGTCTTTGTCCACAGAGGAATTTCGCGGTTTCGCTGCCAGGTATCTGCCCGCGAAGTCCGACGACTCCACCCTCGAAAGCTTCTTCGACACCTGGGTGTACAACACCGGCATCCCTGCCATCAAAGTGGAGTGGACCGTAACCGGGCGCGCCCCGGCAATCAAGCTAAAAGGTTCTGTTACGCAGTCCGACGTCAGCGACGACTTCACCGCATCCGTCCCGCTGGATATTCAGCTTCCCGGACGCAAAACCTTGCGGCGCTGGATTGCAACGTCCGGAGAATCTACGTCATTCAGCATAGATCTTCCGGCAGCGCCGGTAAAGGTCAACACAGACCTCAGCAGCACCACTCTGGTGAGACGCCGAACATGAGTTCCGCGAACGCACGAAACACCATTCCAAATCTGCGCTGGTACATCTGCGGTCTGCTCTTTTTCGCGACCACCATCAACTACATCGATCGCCAGGTTCTGGGTATCCTCAAACCCGTTCTGCGGACGGAACTAGGCTGGGACGAGGAACAGTATGGCGACATCGTATTCGCCTTTCAACTCGCATATGCCATCATGCTGCCTCTCACAGGCCGCCTGATCGACTGGCTTGGAACACGCGTCAGCTACATGCTCGCCGTCGTGGTCTGGAGCTTTGCCGCTATGGCCCATGCGCTTGCCAGTTCAGCAGCGGGCTTTAGCGTTGCGCGTTTTGCTCTCGGATTTGGGGAAGCAGGAAATTTCCCCGCAGCCATCAAGACCGTCTCTGACTGGTTCCCCGCAAGGGAACGAGCTCTCGCTACCGGCATCTTCAACAGTGGGTCGAATGTTGGCGCAATCGCGGCACCTTTGATCGTTCCCTGGATCGCCGCAACCTGGGGATGGCGCGAAGCCTTCGTCGTCACCGGAGCCCTCGGCTTCGCGTGGGTTCTTCTGTGGTGGTGGCTCTATCGGCAGCCCCGGGATCATCGCAACCTCGATGCTGCGGAGCTGGCTTTCATCGAATCCGACAGAGAGGCCGAAATCGATAGTCCTGTCCGCGTTTCCTACCGCGAGCTGCTGCGCAAGCGCAAGGCGTGGGCCTTTATGCTTGGCAAATTTCTAACCGATCCGATCTGGTGGTTTTACCTGTTCTGGTTGCCAGGTTTCCTGTTCGACCGTTATAACCTGAACCTCACTCAGCTAGGGCCACCTCTGGTTGTCGTGTACCTTGCCGCGGATGTCGGGTCCATCGGCGGCGGCTGGCTATCGTCAGCGTTGCTCTCCCGAGGGTTCACCGTAAACACGGCAAGGAAGGTCGCGCTTCTGGTATGCGCCATTGCGGTTACCCCAGCAGTGTTCATCATGTACGCCGGGTCGAATCTCTGGCTCGCAGTCGGCCTGGTCAGCATCGCAGCGGCTGCTCATCAGGGATGGTCGGCCAACCTGTTCACCCTCGCGTCTGACCTGTTTCCGCGGTCGATCATTGGCTCTGTCGTAGGTCTCGGAGGAATGGGAGGAGCAATCGGTGGAATGCTTTTCGCGCCCGCCGTAGGCAGATATCTCAAGTGGTCCGGCGGAGCGTACGGTCCGGTGTTCGTCCTATGCGGATCGGTCTATCTGGTCGCCTTACTCGTCATCCATGTGCTTGTTCCCCGGCTGGAGCAAGACGGTGCCCCAGTGCCTCCGCGCACGCAAATGCAGATGCCCACGCCCACTGGAAGTTGAAGCCCCCAAGGTGCCCGGTGACATCTACAACCTCACCGATAAAGTAAAGCCCCGGAACGCTTCGCGCTTCCATCGTTTTCGAGGAAAGTTCGCTGGTGCAGACTCCGCCCGCGGTCACTTCGGCCTTCGCAAAACCCTCGGTTCCCTCCGGCAGGAAAGTCCACGAGTGTAGTCCGGTCTCAAGCACTTCGCCGGTCGGAGCCTGATCCGTACCTTCAAAGTAGGTCTCCAGCCATCGCTCGGCAAGTCGCCTTGGGAGATGCGTGCCAAGGACGGTCTTCCACGCGCGATTTCCCGGCAGACCTAGAGATTGGTCCGGAAGCAAATCGAATGTCACAGGATCTCGCCCGTTCCAATAGGAAGAGATCTGCAGCACCGCCGGACCACTCAATCCACGGTGCGTAATCAACAGCCGCTCCTCGAAATTCTGTCGCCCGAACGTCGCGCGCACGTCCGCCGCCACACCCGCCAGATCACACCACTGCTGACGGTCTTCTTCCTTCAAGACCAGAGGCACCAGAGCGGGCCCAGGAGCCAGGATCTTCAGCCCGAACTTGCGTGCGATGTCGTATCCCACGCCTGTCGCGCCAATCTTAGGTATCGACAGACCTCCCGTAGCCACTACGACAGCGTCGGCTTCAAACGACTCTGCTGTGGTCGACACGGCAAAACCCGATCCATAACTGACGTCGACTACCCTGCACCCGGTCCGCAGAGCTACTCCACCATCGGCGCATTCCCGCAGCAGCATGTCGACGATTTCGCGTGCAGACCCATCGCAGAACAGTTGCCCCAGCTTCTTCTCGTGCCACCGGATCCGGTGTTGTTCGACAAGCGAGACAAAATCCGCAGGCGTGTAGCGCGCCAGTGCCGACCGGCAAAAGTGGGGATTCCCGGAAAGGAAATTCTCCGGCCCTGTGTGCCTGTTGGTGAAGTTGCACCGGCCTCCACCCGAGATCAGGATCTTGCGTCCGGCTTCGCCGTTTCCCTCGATCAGCGCTACACGCAAACCATGTCTGGCCGCATGCGCCGCACAGAAAAGGCCAGCTGCTCCGGCTCCAATAACTACGACATCAAAGGACACGCTCAGCGCTCCCCTGCCAACAGGTGTAGTTGGTACACTACGGCTATATGCAGTTCAGAGCAGTCTGTGCGTTCCCTGTATTCGCATGCCTGAGCGCAGGCGCATTCTGTGCCTTCGCAGCCGAAACAGTGGTGGTCGAGGAGATCATCGCCAAGGTCAATGGAGACATCATCACACGGTCCGAACTGGATCGTGACCGCAAGACTCTCCAGATGGAACTGCAGCAGCGCGCCGGACTCAAGGGCCCTGAGCTTGTCAGTGAAGTAGAGATACGCAGCAAAGATGGCTTGCGGGAACGCATCGATGGACTTCTGCTCGTTAGCAAAGGCAAAGAGATGAGCATCTCGGTCGATAGCGAACTGAGCAAATACATCGCAGACTTGCAGGTCCAGAGCAAAATTACCGATCCGGAAAAGTTCCAGTCGTACGTGCGTGAGCAAACCGGCATGTCTTACGAGGACTACAAAAACGAAGTCCGGAACGGCATGCTGAAGCAGAGAGTCATCCGGGATCAGGTAGGCCGCGGCGTCAACGTGCCTCGCGCGGATGTCCAGAAATATTACGAAGAGCACAAGAAAGAATTCGTACGCGAAGAACGTGTATTCTTACGCGAAATCGTTCTCTCGGCAGAAGGCAAGGATCCAGCGGGAGTAGCCGCTGTCGAAAAGAAAGCGAAGGACCTCGTCGCGCGTGGAAGGAAAGGCGAGCGGTTTGGGGAACTGGCGAAAGCAAACTCGGAGTCCGGCACGAAAGATCAGTTTGGCGAATTAGGCGGGTTCAAAAAGGGTGAGCTCGATAAGAGCATCGAGGCTCTGGTCTGGTCGCACGAGCGTGGCCACGTCACCGAGCCCATCCGGCGCGGCAATGCATTCCTGATTCTGCGAGTCGAAGACCATCAGAAGGAAGGTCAGGCAGCTCTGGAAGACGTCGAAAACGAGATCATGGAGAAGCTGTACACTCCCCGGTTTCAGCCAAAGATTCGCGAGTACCTGACGCAGTTGCGCCAGGAAGCTTTTCTTGAAATCAAGGATGGTTTTGTAGACACAGGTGCGGCTCCCGGCAAAGAGACCCGCTGGGTCGATCCTGCACAGCTGAAGCCAGAGACAGTAACGAAAGAAGAAGTCGCGGGCCAGCGTCGCCGCAGAAAACTTCTGTGGGCCGTTCCCATTCCAGGCACCAGCAAGAGCCCGAAGGTAAAGCCCGGCGTCTCGAGCAGCAAGTAACGCCATCGATGAAGTCGCCCTATGTAAGTGAGCTGCAGCCAAACGCTGTCATCACTGCCACCTTCCTCGTTCAGAACAAAGAAATCCGCCAGAAGAAAACAGGCGAGCCGTACCTGCTGCTCATCCTTGGCGACCGCACAGGCGAAATCGAAGGCCGTATGTGGGACAACGCCGCCGAGGTGATCGAGACCTTCGAACGCGATGATTTCCTGAAGGTACGCGGCTTGCTGCAGGTTCACAACAATCGTTTGCAGCTGACGATTCACAAGCTGCAGAAACAGTCCGACGATACGGTCGACTTCACGGATTTCTTCCCCGCCTCAGAGCGCAACACCCAAGAAATGTACACCGAGCTGCGTTCCATCGTTGCTGGCCTGGGAACGCAATCCCTGCGCGAATTGTGTCTCGCTATAGTGGACGATCCTGAGATCGCTCCCAAACTTCGCCTTGCGCCCGCCGCCAAAAACGTCCATCACGCCTACCTCGGTGGCTTGCTGGAACACGTGCTTTCGATGTGCGGCCTTGCGGTTCTGACGGCCGGACATTACAAGAACATCGACCTCGATCTGCTGCTCACCGGAGTCGTCCTGCACGACATCGGAAAAGTGCACGAGCTCACCTACGATCGCAGCTTCGGGTACAGTACCGACGGCCAGCTGCTGGGTCACATATTCATCGGACTCCGGATGATGGATGACAAAATCCGGAGCATCCCCGGCTTCCCCACAGGTCTCCGGAATCTTCTCGAGCACATGATCCTGAGCCATCACGGGCAGCTCGAGTTCGGTTCTCCAAAGACTCCCGTGTTCCTCGAAGCCATGCTCCTGCACCAGCTCGATACCCTCGATTCGCGCATGGAGTGCATGCGGGGATTCCTGCAAAAAGATCGCCTTGTAGAAGGTTGCTGGACCGGGTACAACACCACACTCGAACGCTCTTTTCTTAAGAAAGCAAAGTATCTGGAAGAGCTCGAGAACCCTGCGCCAGTGCAGCAAACGGCCGGAGACACTACGGTGCACGTGCCTGTTCTCAAACCCGCGTCACCGCCAAAAAACGGTTCCGCCTTTGCCGACAAGCTTCGTGGAGCCCTCCGAACCGAACCATAATGGAAGAATGCAGGACAAGTTGAAAATCGCGGACCGTGAGTTCGGTTCGCGCCTCCTAATCGGCACAGGAAAGTACCGCAGTTTTCAGGAAATGGCCC
>JACMLA010000355.1 GCA_014379815.1 Bryobacteraceae bacterium
TGAGAGCCGCTGACCGGGCGACCACGTTAACGCGGCAGTTGCTGGCGTTCAGCAGGCGTCAGATTGTGCAGCCCCGCGTGATTGACATGTCTCTCTTGATCAGCGAAATGCAGCCAATGCTGGAACCGCTCCTCGGAAGCAAAATCGATCTTCGCATTCTTTCTTCGCCGACGCCGGCACACGTCCGGGTGGATGTCGTCAATGTTGAGCAGGTAATCGTGAATCTTGCGGTGAACGCACGGGACGCGATGGAATCCGGTGGTTCTATCACTATTCAGGTTCGGACAGAGGAGGGTGGGCCGGCTCGGGCGGGTCAACCTTTTGTCGTCACCGACGGACCCTGCGTTGTGGTGGATGTGACCGACACCGGCACCGGAATGTCCGAGCAAGTCAAGAGTCACCTGTTCGAACCGTTCTTTACGACAAAGGAAAAGGGACAGGGAACCGGTCTGGGGTTGTCGACCAGCTACGGCATTATCAAGCAGAATCTGGGCGAGATTATCGTGAAATCTGAGCTTGGCCGGGGCAGCACCTTCTCGATCTACCTGCCCCGTGTCGACGAGCCTTGCGAAGTGCTTCCAGCGCCGGTCGCCCTTGGCAGTTACAGCGGAGCGGAGACGATCCTTCTGGCCGAGGATGAAGAAGATGTCCGTAAGGTCGTCACCGAGATGCTTCGCAAGCAGGGCTACACCGTTCTCGCAGCAGTCGGCGGAGCCCATGCTCTTGAGATCGCAGGCCGGGCTGGCCGTCCTGTAGATCTGCTGGTTACGGACATGGTGATGCCGGGAATGGGCGGACGGGAGCTGGCACAAAAACTGCGTGCAGGCTTTCCCCGTACGCGCGTTCTCTTCGTCTCCGGGTATACCGATGCAGCCATCGTGACCGACGATGAGCCTGAGAGCGTTACCGCGTTCCTGCACAAGCCCTTCGCCCCGGAGGACCTGGCGCGCAAGGTTCGCGAGGTTCTGGAAACGCCGGCTCCGGAGCCTCTCAGTAAGCCTGTCTGATTCTGAAATCCTGCCATCTGCAGCTCAGGGTCGCGGCACCCGATATAATCGCGTTTCGATAGATTGCAGAACTATGAGAAAAAAAGTCACTGTCATTGGCGCCGGCAACGTAGGGGCCAACTGCGCAGTCCGGATCGCGGACAAACACCTCGCCGATGTAGTTCTTGTCGATGTTGTGGAAGGGGTGCCACAGGGAAAAGGGCTCGACATCCTCGAAAGTGGACCGATTGAAGGCTACGACGTGGCCGTTAGCGGTACCAACGACTACGAGCCGACGAAGGGTTCGGATATCGTTGTCATCACGGCGGGTTTCCCACGCAAGCCGGGGATGTCACGGGACGACCTTTTGATGGCGAACTACGAAGTAGTTCGGACGGCGACCGAGAATGCGGTGAAGCACTCGCCGGATGCGATTTTGATTCTGGTCACAAATCCTCTCGATGCGATGTGCTGGACCGCGCGCCAGGTCTCTGGTTTCAACCGCAACCGCATCATCGGAATGGCTGGTGTTCTGGATACAGCCCGGTACCGGACCTTTATTGCCCAGGAACTCGGAGTCTCGGTGGAGAACGTGACCGCGCTGGTGCTTGGCGGCCACGGAGACACCATGGTTCCCATTGTCCGGCTGACGACTGTGGGCGGCATTCCATTAACCGAATTGCTCGACCAGTCCACGATTGAGAGGCTGGTGCAAAGGACCAGGGATGGCGGCGCGGAGATCGTCAAGTATCTGAAAACGGGGAGTGCCTATTACGCACCTTCAGCGGCCACGGTGGAGATGGTGGAATCGATTCTGCTGGATAAGAAGAAAGTTCTGCCCTGCGCCGCCTACCTGGAAGGCGAGTACGGAGTAAACGGTCTCTTCGTGGGCGTTCCTGTCAAGCTGGGCAGCGGTGGCATCGAGAAGATCTATGAACTGCAACTGACGGCAGAAGAGAAACAGGCTCTGGACAAGAGTGCGGGAGCGGTGAAAGAATTGATCGAAGTTATTCAGCAAAAGATGGCTTCGCCCGTACAGTAGCCGAAAGCAACGTTTGCCAAATCGGCTCCCGATATTCGTAATCCGGAGCCGATTAGCTTTAATCCAGGACATTTCGTCTCAATGGCTACCAAGCAAGCTTCCGCCCAAAAACGATCCCCTGCGGCTCCGGTAAAGCGGAGCCCCACGACTTCCTCGACTGCGAAGGCCAGAAAGCGTGAGATGCAGCCTGTCGGCCCGGCTCCGGTGGTCAATCACAGGATTGCGAAGTTTCAACTGGAAGTCCGCCCTTCCTCGATTCACCGGTGGGGTCTGTATGCGGCGGAAGAGATCCCGGCGAAACGCAAAATCATCGAGTATACGGGCGAGAAGATCAGCCGGCGAGAGACCAAGCGCCGCGCCGACGGTCCTCTCAACTACCTTTTCACGCTGAATTCTTACTGGTGTATCGATGGCAGCGTCGGCGGCAGCGGGGCCGAATACATCAACCATTCCTGCGGCCCGAACTGCTATGCGTGGGTTTACCGGGGCCACATTCTCTATATGTCACTGCGGGACATCGCTGTGGGAGAAGAGCTTACGATCGACTATCACTTTGACAAAGATGTAGAGAAAGTACCCTGCTCCTGCGGTACCAAAACTTGCAGAGGGACCATTAACCTTCTGGAGTAGGGCTATTGCCCCGCTCAAAATAATTCCTAACACCTCTTGCTGCTGGGCCGATACGGTCCAGTGTGGAAGGCTGGCTGACAAAAGCCGCCCCGGAACACAAGGAGCAAGAGGACATGAATCCGTTTACCGATCAGCGCATTACAGTAGGGGTCTGCGACACGCAGCCAGTAGCAATTGAAGGTCTGCGCAGTCTGCTGAACCGATCCGCCGTCTACAAGCTGATCGAGCCAGCGAAACACCTCGAAGGCCTGGGCAACATTATGGTTACCATGTCGCCGAGGCTGGTGATCGCCGACAAGTCCCTCGGTACCGCGGACCTGAGCGACTTCCTGAAACGTATGCGCCTGAAGACCGAGACTCCGGTTGTGGTGTGGGGCGCATCGATCTCGGATTCTGAAGCGTTGCGATTTCTGCAAGCCGGTGCCAAAGGCATCCTTCGCAAAACAACAGGCACCGAAGGCGTGATGGCCTGTCTCGATGCCATTGCGAACGGAGGCACATGGATGGACGATACTCTGTTTCAGAATGCTGCCATGCAGCGCAGTCCTCGCACGGATTTCACCGCCAGAGAGCAGCAGGTTCTCGAGCTGGTGGAACAGGGTTTGCGGAACAAGGATATCGGCCAGGAACTGGGGATCCGACCCGGTACCGTGAAGATTCATCTCAAGCACATCTTCGAAAAATCCGGCGTGCGCGGTCGTTACAGCCTTGCTTTGTCAGGGATCAGGACCCGGTACGTAGAACAGGCTCTAACTGCCTAAGCGGCGGCTGAAGCTTGGTGGCTACTGTTATTCTGAGGGCGTGCTTAAACTGTATGCGGCCATAGGCTTGCTGACAAGCGCGGCCTGCTTCAGCCAGCCCGCCCCTTTGCTCGACACCTTGCGTGGCGAGCTGGATCGGAACTTTTCGATTTTACGCGAGAAAGCAGACCCGCCGCCCTATTTTCTGCAGTATGGAGTAATTGAACAGCAGTCTCGCAGCTGGACTGCAACCTTCGGTGCATTACAGGGAGTCACACAAGGCCACAACCGGATTCTCGACGTGAATTTGCGAGTCGGCGATCGGAAACTGGATAACTACCATTCCAACCGCGGCGAGCGCGTGCAGTTTTCCGGCCCGGTTTTGCTGCCGCTTGACGATCAGACTGACGAAATTCGGCGGAGGGCCTGGCTGGAGACCGACCGAACGTACCGCAGAGCGTCGCAGCGGCTGATTAACCTGAAAACTAGCACTCAGGTAAACGTTGCGGCTGAAGACACTTCAGACGACTTTTCGGCCGAGAAGCCGTCCGTTGCGGTGTTGCCATTACCAGTGCTCGATATTGGGCAAACAGACTGGTCAGACCGGGTCCGGAAGTGGTCGGCGACGTTCAACAAATATCCAGGAGTGCTCGGTTCCGCTGTCAGCGTCCGAATGGCTACCGAGAACCGGTACCTGGTAAATAGCGAGGGCACACGGGTTCAGCATGGCCGCGGTTTTGCGCGGATCACGATCGTTGCTCAAGGTAAAGCTTCCGACGGGATGGATTTGTTCACGACCGAAAGTTTCGAAGCTGAGACATTAAAGGGCTTGCCGGACGAGAAGGCTGTTCAGACCGCAACCGAACAGGTAGGCTCCACTCTGACAAACCTTCTCACAGCACCTGTGGTCGACCCATTTGTCGGACCTGCCATTCTGTCTGGTCGCGCGGCGGCCGTCTTCTTTCACGAGATCTTCGGGCACCGCATTGAAGGTCACAGGCAGAAGGACGAATCCGAGGGGCAGACATTCACGCGCATGGTAAAAAGCAGCGTGCTGCCTGAGTTTCTGTCCATCACGTTCGACCCGACGAAACGAAAAGCGGGCGACGTCGACCTCAACGGAACTTATGCCTATGACGACGAAGGTGTTCCTGGACGTCCCGTCAAAGTTGTGGAAAAGGGTATTCTGAACACGTTTCTTATGTCGCGCTCGCCCATCAAAGGCTTCCCCGCCTCGAATGGACATGGCCGGAAGCAGGCGGGTCTGGAAGTGGTATCGCGTCAATCCAATCTGATTGTGGAGTCGTCTAAGCAGGTGTCGGATGCGGCACTCCGCGAGATGCTGATCGCTGAGATCCGCAAGCAGAATAAGCCTTTTGGATTCCGTTTCGATCAGGTCACTGGCGGTTTCACGACTACCAATCGGGCGAGTCTGCAGGCGTATACGGTGATTCCGATAATCGTTTACCGTATCTATGCCGACGGCCGGCCAGACGAGCTGGTTCGGGGTGTAGACATAGTCGGAACGCCGTTATCCAGCTTTTCCCGAATCATTGCGACTGGAGATCGTTCGTCGGTGTTCAACGGATACTGCGGGGCTGAATCGGGAAGTGTTCCTGTCTCCGCTGTCTCACCGGCGTTGCTGGTATCGGAAATTGAGATTCAGAAGAAAGACAAAGGCAGGGACCGCCCGCCTCTGCTTGCTCCACCGGAGTCGGACGGAGGCACTCTGTGAGGTCCGCGCTCACGCTGTTGCTGGTTGCTGCCTGTTCTTTGGAGGCGCAGATTGCCTCGGATCCGAAAGACATTGTCCTGAAATCGATGCTGGACGAACTGGAGCGCTCGCGCAAGCTCAAGATTGAGGGTCTCGAGCCCCCGTACTTCGTCCAGTACACACTGGACGATGCCCATAGCTTCTCTACCTCGGCTGCACTGGGCGCTACTTTGGGCACCAGTGAAAACCGATTTCGTGTACCGCGCGTCAGGGTGCGGGTTGGCGACCCGAGTTTCGACAACACGAACTACATTTTTAGCGATTTCGGCGGTAATTCCAGGTTCGATGCGGACCAGGCACCCATCGACAACGATTACAGGATCCTGCGCCGGAACTGGTGGCTGGCCACAGACAGGGCGTATAAGGGGGCGGTGGAATCGATCGCCCGGAAGCGTGCCGCACTGAAGAGTGTCATCCA
>JACMLA010000356.1 GCA_014379815.1 Bryobacteraceae bacterium
GCCGGGACGCGAAGCACGATTGTGTAGCGAACCGATTCGTTCGGCTTCAGAGTTGCGCTCAGCGGATGCAGGGACTCGTTCTCAAGGAATGTCTCGAGGTGATAGACCTGGCCGGGCGTACTCCCGAAAACTCTCACCAGTACGGGAGTGCCACCCGGGACCGAGGTTGGCTCCTTCTGCGGATTTCTGATGGTTCCCGACAAGAGCAGCAGTTGCTGGTTTTCGAAGCTGAAAATATTGCTGTCGCGATTCGGAAACCTTAGCGCCAGTGTGGCTGAGTCGAGCGAAATCAGCAGATGGTCAGAAGTGATGACAATTTTTTTGTCCGCCGTGCTGCGGGTAGCGCCGATCAGGTAGAACTCGCCCATTTGGGAATCGGCCGCAAATTCCGGAGCAGGCTTCGGCTGCGCGATAAGAATCGCTGCAAAACGAGACAGCACGAGGAGTGTGGCAAATAGCCGGGGCTTCAGCATATTCGATCGTCACACGAGGCCGGAGGTGCACTGGACGGCCTTTCGATACCGGTTCGTCCGAACCGAAGGATACATTTTTCCAGCATCCGATTCCCGGGCGCGCTTCAACTTCGAGTACTGCGCGATGGGGCGTTGAGAGACGGCACTGTGGGCGACAATTAAACCATGCAAGAAGCCATTACACGTGACGCCGAGGTAATGCATGGAACGCCAGTTTTCCGGGGCACGCGAGTACCTGTCAAGACTTTGTTCGATTATCTGGAGCATGGGGACTCGCTTGACGACTTCCTGGAAGGATTTCCTACCGTCAGCCGCGAACTCGCGGTCCAGATCCTTGAAGAGTCGAAGGAACTGCGCCTGGCACAAGTCTAATGCGGTTGCTGCCTGACGAGTGTGTGGACCAACGCCTCCGTTGCTTTTCGCTGGCCACGAGTGCCACACGGCTGCGTACGCTGGACTCGCGGGATTGAAGAATGGCGTGTTACTGGACACGGCGGAGGCCGCCGGGTTCGAGGTGATAATCACCACGGATCAGGAGATTGCACGATGACGGCAGGAGCAGTGTTCCGGATAAAGGAGTGAGATAGGCTACGAGCATGAGGCTGCCCCTGGTGTCTTGCTGGTGGGTTGCGACGGTGGTGATGTTTGCCCCGTGGCCCTGTGTTGCCGCGTGCGCGCCGAAGCTCCCTTTTTGTCAGAGTCGGCCCAGCCGGACGGATCAGACCGTCGCGGTCTTTGTTGGCAAAGTGAAGAGCGTCACAATGCCTGCTACATCTGCAGACCCGCCGCCCAAACCGCGAACGTCTGACGCGGAGTATCTTTCAGGGAGAAACCACGTTCGAGTTCCGATTGAGAGTGACAACAGAGTACCGACAGATGCGAAGCTGTATCCTGTTGTGAAGTTAGAAGTCACGGAGCACTTCAGCGGTGCGAAGTCCCCAGAATTTACGGTTCATCTCACTTCGGATGCTTTCCTCGGCAGGATTCCTCAGGGAGTGCCTGCTTTCAGCGACGGGGAATCGTGGCTCGTGGAGGCGTACTATGATGCCCACCTGCAGCAGTGGATGACGAGCTCTTGTCAGCGCACCAAACTCGTTTGGCAGGCGACTGAAGATCTCGAGGCACTTCGAGCGTGGATCGCCGGAGATCGTCTGCCCGGGCGGGTTCAGGGACAAGTAGCAAACCCCGGCGCGGGTAAATATATGTCAGATGTCCGTGTTGCTTTGCGTGGGCCGTCGCAAACATTCTCCACAATGACGGACAACCGGGGCCAATTTACATTTGACGGCTTGGAAGCTGGAATCTACGAAGCGACAACCGACGGAGCACGGGAGATCAGCGTCAACCTTACCTACGCCTGGTGTTCGTACGTCGTTTTTCTAATGAAGTAGCGGTAGGGCCGCAAGCCCATTGAGAATGTCGATAGGCCGGGAGCCCTACTCTATTCTTTGCACTTTTGCGTCCGGCCTTGCTAAGGTTTCGGGTGTTAGTTCGATGCCCAGTCCTGGTCCGGCTGGAAGGTCGAAGTGTCCATCGCGAACCGGATAGGTGTTGGTTACTATTCCCTGATACTCATCC
>JACMLA010000357.1 GCA_014379815.1 Bryobacteraceae bacterium
AGCGATCGACACGAGGTAGCCAATGAAGAAGTACGGCTCGAGAAACGCGAAGGCCAGAGTTCCGAAGAACACCGCGAGGAAGATGTTAAACATCCCTTTCTGTGCATACTGCGTGCAGATTTCCACGACTCTCTTGGAGTCTTCTACCGAGGCTCTCTTCACTGATTCGTCGAGACGGATATTGGCCTTGATGAATTCCACAGCCCGGTAGGCTCCGGTCGACACGGCCTGGGTTGAAGCACCGGTAAACCAGTAGATGACCGCTCCGCCTGTGATGAGGCCCAGCAGGAAGGGAGGGTACAGAATCGACAGATTAGACACCAGTTCCGGTTGCAGGCCATTGGTTAACGCCATCACGATGGAAAAAATCATCGTGGTGGAACCGACGACTGCCGTACCGATGAGCACGGGTTTGGCGGTAGCTTTGAACGTATTCCCTGCTCCGTCATTCTCTTCGAGGTGATCCTTGGCAATCTGGAAGTGTGGCATGAAACCAAAATCTCTTTCGATTTCTGCTTCAATTCCGGGAATTTGCTCGATCGTGGAAAGTTCAAAGACGGATTGTGCGTTGTCGGTGACAGGGCCGTAGGAATCGACCGCGATTGTCACCGGGCCCATGCCGAGAAATCCGAAGGCGACCAGACCGAAAGCGAATACAGCAGGTGCCAGCATCAGGCTGCCCAGTCCGGCGTTACTGACAAAGTACGCGATACCCATCAGGGCGACCATTACGAGCCCCAGCCAGTACGCGCTGAAGTTTCCGGCGATCAGGCCCGAAAGAATGTTCAGCGACGCACCTCCTTCACGGGATGCGATGACGACCTCACGCACGTGAGCGGAGTCCGTGGACGTGAACACTTTAACGAGTTCCGGGATAATGGCACCGGCGAGTGTGCCGCAGGATATCACCGTCGAGAGTTTCCACCAGAGCGACGAATCCCCACCAATGTTCGGGATCAGCACCCACGAGACGACATAGGTAATAGCCACCGAAACCAGTGAAGTCAGCCAGACCAGATTGGTTAGTGGAGCTTCGAAGTTCATCTTTGCGACGTGCTGGTATTTGGCTTTCGCTAAAGCTTCATTGATGAAGTACGACAATGCTGACGCGATCACCATCATGATGCGCATGGCAAAAATCCACACCAACAGCTCGACCTGTGTGATTGGATTTCTGACCCCAAGTAATATGAAGGAAATCAGAGCGACACCGGTTACTCCGTAGGTTTCAAAGCCATCGGCACTTGGGCCGACAGAATCACCCGCGTTGTCGCCTGTGCAGTCGGCAATTACGCCGGGATTGCGCGCGTCATCTTCCTTGATGCGGAACACGATCTTCATCAGGTCGGCGCCGATGTCGGCGATCTTGGTGAAGATGCCTCCTGCCACGCGCAAGGCAGCGGCACCAAGCGATTCTCCTATTGCAAATCCTATAAAGCAGGCACCTGCATAGTCACCCGGGATGAAGAGCAGGATAATCAGCATCAGAAGAAGTTCCACGCTGATCAACAGCATGCCTATGCTGATACCTGCCTGCAGTGGGATTGCGTAACAAGGATAGGGTTTACCTGTCAGACTGGCAAACGCGGTCCGAGAGTTCGCAAACGTATTCACGCGAATTCCAAACCAGGCCACACCGAAACTCCCGCCAATACCTATGAGGCTGAACAACAGGATAATGAAGACTTTCAACGCATCCATGTGCTGCAGCGCGCCGAAGTAAAAGACGATGATGGTTCCTATAAACAGCTCGAGAAGCAGCAGAAATTTTCCCTGGGTGATCAGGTAGGTCTTGCAGGTCTCGTAGATCAGCTCGGATATCTCCAGCATCGATTGATGTACTGGCAGATTCTTCAAATGCCGGAACATCGCCAGTCCGAACACTAGTCCGAGGCCGCAAACAATGAGGCCGGACATTAGTAGTGAGCGACCGCCGATGCCGCCGAGAAAAGTCGCGACGTCGAGGTCAGGCAGGATCAGGTTGGCTTCGCCACCTCCGCGATGTTCTCCCTGAGCCATGATTGGAAAATGCAGGAGCAGGGTGAAGAGCACAATCGCAAGCGGGCGAATGGTGGAACGCCAGCTACGCGTACTCCGGAAAAAATTCATTCGGTCAGGTCCCCCTAAATCAAGGGTTGTGGATCATCGGTACGTGGATATGCTGTCCACAACCCCAATACCATATATCAATGACTGTCGAACCCGCAAATAGTTCATTGCGAGTCGACCGAAGGACCTGACCCGGTAACGTTCGAATACTAGGCTGTGTTGAGAAGGAGTTTGAGTTCGGCTGCGGGGGTTCGCAGTCCGACATAGAAGGTTCCAAACAGCGCATACACGGCACTGACCTGGTCGAAGCGCATCTCGTAGATGAGTTTCTTGAAGACCAGAGGATCGTCGGCAAACAGATCGACGCCCCATTCCCAGTCATCGAAGCCAATCGAGCCTGAGATGATCTGCCGGACTTCACCGGCATAACGACGCCCTATCATGCCATGCTCATGCATCATACGGGCTCGCTCCGCCATGGAAACCTGGTACCAGTTTTTGTCCTCTCCCCGAAGCCGGTCCATAGGGTAGAAACAAATCCAGGGGCTGGCAGGAATTTCAGGAAACAGTCTGGGTGCCATGGCCTCTCTTTGTCGCTGCATGGTCGCGGCGATTCCGGTATCCCACTCAGACGAGTGGGGCTCGATTCCCTGGGAGGTCAGGGCACTATAGTTTTTCTGGGTGGATTCGTAGAGTCCCAGCTCAACGACTGAGAGATACGAAGTGGTTTGCTCCAGATACTCGAAAAGTTGCAGTCTGCGCATCTCGCGTTGTGCGCTTTCCAGACCTGCAAAGTCTTTACGAAAGTGGACGAACATGAGATCGCTTTTGTGCCCAAGCATGGAGTAGGCCGCGCTTGCCTCGCGAGTATCAGCCTCCCATGAGCTCAGGGTGGCAACAGCTTCGCTGACGATGGCATCGCGATCTGCCTGAGGAAGGGCGCGCCAGTCGGTCCAGCGCACCCGCATCATCTGATGAAGAACGCTCGAACCCTCGAGCGTTAACGGAACTGCCGGAACATCCGCCATACCCTCATGCTACTCGCCGCGTCCGCCGGACCATGGAGGCGTGACACCCGCAGCCCGGGCGTAAGCAATAGACTGGCCCAGATGCTCGTGCATATGCGTAACGAGGAGAAGCGAGCCACCGGCATAATTTGAATCCCTTCCAAACAATTTGGCGGCGGTATCCGGCGTATCCAGAGCGGTCGCAAGAGCGGCCCGTGAATGCTCCATTGCTTTCTTGAGAAGTGCCACGATCTGGGTTTTGTCTGTCATCGTTTTTTCCGAGTCGCGGCTCATCTTGACGTCTGCGGGAGGCTTTGCGCCCAACATGCCCGGGATCATCATGTTGGCACCGGCTATGTGGACATATACCTGGGCGATGGTTCTGACGCCCTCACCGGGCTTATAGGAATATTTCTCCGCTGGCACTGCTTCTGCCAGAGACACGATCTTTTTTGCGGTGTCGTCAAAATTAGCCAGATATTCGGCCTTTATCTTGCCGGATTCGTCGTGGGCAAGCACGGAGGCGACTGTGAGACAGAGTACGGTTGCAACTTTGAGCAGCATGGTCTATTTGTACCGCAAAGAGTGCTCCACGGTACTCTGTTCCACAGATGCAGGATTACGAAAAACTGGGAGCTTTTTACCTTGGCCGGATCTGGGACACAACTGCCAGTAAAGACACAGGCAAACTCCTCCTTTACGACAGTCGCGACCTGGTAACGCACGCGGTTTGCGTCGGCATGACGGGCAGCGGCAAGACCGGGCTGTGCATCGATCTGCTGGAGGAGGCGGCTATCGACGGAGTTCCTGCGATCGTCATCGACCCCAAGGGCGACATCTCGAACTTGCTACTGCAGTTTCCTCAGTTGCGGGCGGAAGACTTTCAGCCATGGGTAGAACCAGAGGAGGCGCAGCGGCAGAGCATCCCGGTTGAGAAACTGGCTGAGAACGAGGCCGAACGCTGGAGGGCGGGCCTCGCCCAATGGGATCAGCAACCGGACAGGATCCAGCGACTGCAAGAGTCCGCGGATTTTGCGGTGTACACGCCGGGCAGCACAGCCGGGGTTCCCATGTCGCTATTGCGATCGTTCACGGTGCCTGCAGCATCGGTGCTCGAAGATCGGGAACTTCTGCGGGACCGGATCAACGGAACGGCAACCGCACTGTTGTCGCTGCTCGGCATCACTGGCGAGCCTATGAAAAGTCGCGAGCACACACTGCTGGCGACCCTCTTCGACCGCACCTGGCAGGATGGCCGGAGCCTGACAATGGAACAGCTGATTCACGCAGTCCAGCAGCCGCCGATGGAACGCGTGGGCGTGGTCGATCTGGAATCTTTTTACCCCGCAAAAGATCGGTTTGAGCTGGCGATGGCTTTGAACCACCTGATTGCATCGCCGGGATTCGAAGCCTGGCTTGAGGGCGAGCCGATCGACATCGGAAAGCTGCTGTTCACCGCGGAAGGCAAGCCGCGTATCTCCATTCTGTCGATTGCGCATTTGAGCGATTCCGAACGCATGTTCTTCGTCACGCTGGTGTTGAACGAAACGCTTAGCTGGATGAGGTCCCAATCGGGTACTGGCAGCCTCCGGGCAATCCTGTACATGGACGAGATCTTCGGCTACTTTCCACCAGTCGCGAATCCTCCGTCGAAGAGGCCTCTGCTCACGCTGCTAAAACAAGCCCGGGCATTCGGGGTAGGCATCGTACTGGCTACGCAGAACCCCGTTGATCTTGACTACAAGGGACTGGCCAACGCGGGCACCTGGTTTATAGGTAGGCTCCAAACCGAGCGGGACAAGGAACGGCTGATGGATGGACTGGAAGGCGCGATGCAGGAAGCGAATTCGCTGTTTGATCGCGGCGCTATTGCACAGATCCTGTCGAGTCTTGGCAAGAGGGTCTTCCTGATGCACAATGTCCACGAATCGGGCCCTGTAACGTTCGAGACACGCTGGGCTTTGTCCTACCTACGGGGTCCCATGACGCGGACCCAGATTCGTACACTGACGAAAAGTCGAACGCCAGACGAGACTGCGTTGCCAGCAGCTCTGCTTACCCCATCACGAAGAGCGGACCCTAACCCAGCGAGCGCAAAGCCTGTGGTCCCGCCAGAAATCGTACAGATGTATGTGCCTGTTCAGGGCGATGCATCCGACGTCTTTTACCGGCCATCTCTGCTTGGCGCGGCGCAGATTCGTTTCGTAGATACGAAGGCAAAGATCGACTTTCTAAGAGAAGCCGTGTATCTGACGCCAATCGAAGACGATGCACTTCCAGTGGAGTGGGAGCAGTGCGCGGAAGCACAGATCGACCCGAATCATCTGGAGCGTGAGCCAGCCGCAGGAGTGGACTTTGCCAGCCTTCCTCCCGCCGCTCTCAAAGTGAAAAGCTATGTTTCGTGGCAGAAAGCTCTGACGGTATGGATTGCGGCACACCAGTGTCTGCGCTACTACGCCAGTTCGTCAGCAGGGGCAACTTCGCAACCGGACGAGAGCGAAGGTGCATTCCGCACTCGACTGCAACATGTGTTTCGGGAACAAAGAGACGCGCAAGTAGAGAAGCTACGAACAAAGTATGCGTCCAAAATCGCTACTCTGCAAGACAGGCTGTTGCGGGCCGAGCAGGGTGTTGCGCGGGAACGCGAGGAAGCGCGATCCCATCAGCTAAACACAGCAATGGACGTTGGCGCGACCGTGTTCGGAGCCATGTTCGGGCGCAGAAGAATCACAACAGCCGCCAGATCCGCAGTCAGGGGTGCAAGTCGTTCCTCCCGTCAGGCGGGTGAGCTGGTCCGTGCCGAAGAAACCGCGAATGCGATAGCAGCGCAGCTGGATAACCTTGAAGCGCAGTTCCACGAAGAAGTTGAGAAAGTGCAGGCAGGCTTCGATCTGAATCGTGCGCCGATGGAGGTTGTCGCGCTGAAACCCAAGAAAGCCAATGTGCAGATCCGGCTTCTCACGCTTGCGTGGACTCCGTTTCGAAAAGACGGAACGCCAGCCTGGTAGGAACTAAAACTGGAAGCGTACGCCGAGCCAGGCATTGATTCCGGGCGCGTCTACGCCGGACCCGTGATATCGATAGTTTCGGTCCAGCAGATTCTCCAGCGAAGCATTCAGTTGCCAGCGCTCTCCTAAAGGTATTCCGGAACGGATTCCGACAGTAGCCCAGCCTGCTGTCGACAGAAACAGTGGCACCCGGGAATTATCGTCTACTACTCGCACGCCGTTAATCGAAGCGCCGATCGGCAACACTCGATTCTGAATTTGCGGCAGTGTCTCACCGGTCGGAAGGAACACACCTGTCGACGGATCCACGAGAGTAGCTACACGGGAACCGCGGAAGAATGAGGCGACATCGACACGTCGGAACGACGCTCCGATTCGCTCGTCATCGCGATCGCCGCCACTCAGCCGGGATTGCTCGCCCGAGGCGGACAGTGAGGCCTCTATCCACGGACGTCGGCCTGAGGGTGCATAGCGCAGGCGCAACGCTCCCATAGCAGGCGGCAAACGACGAATGTTTCGATTGGGCAGAAGGTCGCGACCGAGGATATAGCTGTAGTTTCCCTCCAGTGCGAGACGGCTGGTTAGCAGTAGCCGGCCCATCGTTTCCACGCCATAGTAGCGGGACCGGCCGTCATTCACGAACGCTTTGACTGCACGAGGATCGCTGGCTGTCGACACGCCAACTACCCCCTGGGCACGCTGCGCCGTGGTCTGCACTGTCGGAGTTACTGGCAGCCCGGCAATACTCGTTGGCACGTTGTCGACTGGAAAGAGTACGGTCCGGCGCACGATAGGGTCGTAGAGATCCGAACCGAAAAACTGCGCTCTTGCGTAAACCCGGCTAGTGCGGACCCGCATACCGAATTCGTAATTCATTAGCGACTCGGGTGTCAGGCTGGTCAGCGCGCGTCCGGTTGCGAGAGCGCCCTCACCAGCGTCTGTAGCCAGAAGCGCCCCGGCACCGATCACCTCCGCTGCCGGAACCTCGTAGCCCAGGTCATTTAAGCCCAGGGCGCCCAGGTCGTTCAGATTCGGTGCGCGAAAGCCCCTGCTCACAACGGCATGAATTCCGAAGGGACCTGTGAGCTGCCACTGTATGCTGCTCTGGAACGTGAAATCCCGGAACCACTGCGACGTTTCCGGGATTCGCAGAGCACGGTCCTCGATGGTCGCGAATCGAACGCCGGTAAAGCGAACACCCGCAGAGGCGCGAATCGGACCCAGCACTTGCCAGCTGCCTTGCGCAAAGCTGCCCAGATTCTGGTAACCCGAACCATTGGGATACAGAGGTCGCGGCGCTGTTGTCGCGCCGTTCGCCGGATTGCGAACCTCTCGTGATGACTGGATGTGCTCGTCATAGATGTCGCCTCCGAAAGAGGCGACCAAACGCGACCCAACGTGCGTCGTAGCCTGACCCGTATACCCAAATACGTTGACCTCTGCGAGGTCAGTAGTGACGGGATCGGTGGCCAGCAAGTTCTGCCGCCGTCCCCCATCGGTTTGGCGGTTGAAGGAGAAGGTACCGCTCAACGAGTCCAACCAGCCGAGGCGCAGCTTCTCATACCGCGCATAGAACAAGTTCAATGCCTGTGGCTCGAAAGTGGAGATCAGGCGACCCAGCCCCCCAAGGAGATCTTTGTATCCGCGCACACCGTCCTGCACACCACGCTGATAGTTCAGCGTCAGGATCTGGTCTGAGTCAAGACGAACGGCGAACCGCGCCTCGGCGCCATATTGTTGAAACCCGCTGTCCTGCTGCCGGTTGCCAACCAGCTCGCGCAAGTCTTCGCGCTTTAGACCGAAGAACCGGTGAAACACGTTCCGCGAATCGAATCCTCCACCTGCGCGGAGATCATTGTGACGCCCCCCCGAGAGACCTCCCAACAGGAAAAGGCGCTGAGTCGATAGGGAGACCTTGCCCCCGCCGGTACCCGACAGGTCAGCGGAAGCGGCACCGGCTTGCACTTGCCCGTGAACCTCCAGCTGGCCTCCGGAGGCGAACTGCGGCTGGTCCGTAACAACGTGGATTGTGCCGCCGAGAGAATCACTACCCCATGACACGCTGGTCGGCCCAAGCACAGCTTCCACGCGCCTCGCCTGACCAGGCTCGATGTACGCCAGATACTGATTCGGTCCGGACCGGTAGGTAGAGTTGTTAAACCGGATGCCATCCACCAGGTTCAGCACCTGGTATCCGCTTAGGCCTCGCAGAGTCGGAGAGACTTGCGCGTACGTGCTCTGCTGCAACTGGATTCCAGGTTCGTGCGCCAGCGAGTGACCCAGCGTCGGCAAAGCTTGCTCACGTAGTTGAGCGTCGGAACGGACAAGGGCCACGTGAGGGGATTCGAGTATGTCTTCCTGCGCGCCCCTTGCCGTTGGTGTCGCTGACACAGTCACGCTGCTATACAAAGACTCCGGTGCGAGATCGATCCAAATCGGTTGGGTCTGCAGATCGGGCAAAGGCAGCTCAAAACTGGCAAAGCCCGGGGCGGAAACACGAATTATCCCTGACGCTTC
>JACMLA010000358.1 GCA_014379815.1 Bryobacteraceae bacterium
ATCCGAGATGTGGGGCGGGAAGTAGGGCGCGAAGCCCCGGTCGAGAGAGTTCCACATGGCGCCGAGAGCTGCGGCACGCGTTTCGGGATTTTCGTAAAACTGCTCAACGTACTTTCTGATTGGCTGTTCGTCGGCACGCTGACCGAGTCCTGCGAGTGCACCGGCGCGCTCTTCCTGAGAGGCCGATTCATCCTGCAGGCGGGCAAGCATTGCCTTGAAGATTTCGCTTTCGTCAGACGTTTCGTTTCCAAGCGCTTCCCAGCATTTAGCTCGGACCCGGTGACTTTCGTCGGTCTGCGCGTGAAGGAACAGTCGGGCGATCGTGTCAGGCTCAAGCTGCTGGTTGACGAAGCCTGCTGCCGCTGAGAATCGGTAATCCGGATCTGAGGACTCGAGCATTTCGCCCAACTCTTCATCGGTCAGAACCGAAAACTCGGGAAGCGCTTTGTCCGGAAAGTACTCGTACACGTCGAAGGGCGCATCAGGCTCCTCTTCTGTGCTGCGGCCCAGTTGACCGATAGCATCGGTGATGTCGCGCTTCAGGTGATCGTCTTCCACCTCCAGGAGCATTTTTTCCATCGCCGGTCGCGCTGCGGGATCTCCATAGAGTCCAAGGCAGAGGGCGCCGTCTCCTGCGTCGTACTCGAGACGATCCAGCAGAATTTTGAGTACGCGCTCATCCCGGATCCGGAAGGCTGCGAGTGCGAACGCCACCTCGCCTGCATCCTCTTCACTGAGCTCGTCGTAGAGCTGAATCAGGGGCTCCAGAGCTTCCTGTCGAACAGGGAGCAGCGCATCGACAAAGTTTTCAGGAAGATCTTCCTGAACCCGGCGGAGATAGTCGATAAAGAAAGGAACTGCAGTTGGGGACCGCAGATGACGAAAGATCACCAGAAGTTCTTCGTCAAGCGGAATTGGATAGGAAGCATGATCTTCCATGCCGAACCGGACCAGGTCCGGTACCGCAGCCTCTCCGTGATTGACGATTGCGCGGACCCAGCGCCGGTCCAGTCCTGCCTGGCCCAGGGCAGCGGCTTTGATTAGTTCGTAGACGGAAGCCTCGGCGAACTTGTCCGGAGTAAGCATCTTCATTAGTATGTGCTGACGGGCCCGGATGCTTTGGCTAGGCGTGGCAGACGCGGAGCAGTTCGGATTGCAACTGTCGCTGGATGTCGGGATTCAGTTTGGCATTCTGACAGGTCACATAAAAGACGTCGATTGCTTTGTGAGCCTCGGTGTCAATGAGCACGACTTCGATGCTGCAGCCTGCTGACGAAAACGTCTGCGCCAGTTCGTAGAACAATCCCGGACGGTCTTCAGCGACGATTTCGACCAGAGTTGCTGCGGAGGACGCTTCGTTGTCGAAGAACACCGCGGGCAGAATTCTGGCAGCTTTGGCGGGTGCTGCTGGTCTCGGTCGACCACGAAGCAAACGGCCCACGTCTTCCTTTCCGAAAACGACCTTTCGAACGATCTGACGGAGCCTGTCCTGTTCCGGGGGGTTCAGCTCCAGCGTTCGCATCGGATCTTCGAAGGTGATGGAGTCAAGGACCAGGCCGCCGGTATTGGAGAATGCCTCGGCGCGAACGATATTCATTCCGAATGACGAGACGGTACCTGCCAGACCTGCCAGCAGTCCCGGTCTGTCACTGGTGACCACGGTCAGGTGCCATGCGCCGCTCCGCTTGCTGAGATCGAGCCCCAAACCTCCTCCAGCTGCTTCCCGGGCAAGCTGCAGATGTTGCTCGATCTGAGAATCTGAATGAGTCCGCAGGTAGCGGATCGGGAAGCCTTCCATCCATCCAGACCGGCCGTCGCTGGAGGGAGTCTCGGTGACGTGAATCCGGGCAGATTCCAGTTCGCGCGTTAGCTCCCTGTGGCCTGCCAGATAGGCGTGCCAGAGTTGCTCCAGCCTCCATGGGGTCATGGCCTCGGGATTAACAGCACTGATGTCCGCGTAAGTCAGCAAGGTAAGCGAGCGCAGTTTTTCCAGGGTCTGTACGCGGTTCGCGAGTTCTGCCGCGGTCGCCGGATCAGCAAGGTCGCGCGAGTTCATCGTGGCGGAAATTTCCAGGTGATGCTCGATAAGGAAGAGAATGGTCGCTCTCTCGTCATCAGGTACTCCGATCGTGCGCAGGTCTGCCTCAGCGGCCTGCGCCGAGGCTTTCGCGTGTCCTGTCAGTCCGTCGCTTTTACC
This sequence comes from Bryobacteraceae bacterium, assembly GCA_014379815.1. Next base: position 2,198 of record JACMLA010000358.1, read on the forward strand.
CACATCGTGAAAGATGAGTGCCGTCACAAGAAGAGGAATATCCGGAGTTTCTCCTAGCATCTCGCTGAAGCGCCGGTGAGACGGGTCGGTCCCGGAGCGCAGTTTATCCAGATGCCCAATAGCGACCAGCGTATGTTCGTCGACGGTGTAGCGGTGATAGAAATCGCGGACAACGAGGCAATCAATGCTTCTCCACGCTGGAAACAATGAGGGCAGGACGCCGGTTTCCGACATCTCCTGAAGAGCCAGGGCGGCATGGGGCTGCGCAAAGATGGTCTTCAGATCCGGCCAGACTGGTGTGGCGTTCAGAGGCGCTGAGCCGTTCAGGAGCATCTGCTGAATGCGACGCTCGGTATCGAGTGACACGGGAATACCGTGGCGTCCTACAAACTCGAAGAGTCGGAACAAAAGCCCGCGATCGGTGTCGAGGTTGCCAGGCCCACGCAGCATGACGCGGTCCCTGACCACGGTAAGCTCGGCGTTGGAAAGCCTGGAACGCCAGTCCCGGAAGCTCCTCACAAGGCCGGTGGCAGCGAGACTCTCACAAGTCTCAATGGCCGCCTGTGTCTGGCGATAGATGGTTTTGGCATGGCGATAATATTCGCGCATCCATGCCGCTGGATCCGCCGCCATTTCTTCCTGATGGTCGAATGTGAGGACGTTCGAGTCGCGCGCCGTTCGGGAGTGCAGAACGCAGCGGAGTTCCCAGATGAAGTTCTTCGCACTCTCGAGAGCGGGATCGGTCGGAGGCGGCACCTCTCTCAGTCTGGCCAGCCACAAGGATACGTGAAGGTCCCGCAATCCACCCGGACCTTCTTTGACGTTTGGCTCAAGATGCGAGATGGTGTTGCCGAACTTGGCGTGACGAGTCGCGGTGAGCTCACACAGCTTCTCAGCGAGCGTGTGGCGATGGGAACGGAAATACTTCACACAGCGGTCGGCCAGCTGGTCGTACAAGTCGCTGTCGCCGATGAGAAAGCGCGCGTCGAGGAGACTGATGGCAAGCTCGATGTTGGTTGGATCGAAGCGCGTACATTCGGCTACTGTTCTAACCGACTGACTTAGCCGCTGGCCGACATCCCAGAGACTTCTGAGAAACGCAGAGAGAGCCTGTCTCTGCTCATCGGAGTGCAATTCTTTGTCAACGAGTAAAAGCAGGTCCACGTCGGATGACGGAAATAGTTCCCGCCGCCCGTAGCCGCCCACTGCCACGATGGCCATCCCTCTGGGAAAGACGGATGCCAGCTGCGACCGGAACGCATAGGTGACTTGCTCATCGACTGAGGTGGTACGGCTACGCAGCAGCGCAGCCGCATTCTGGTTCTGCACAGGACAGACAACGGCGCTGCTACAGAGCGGATTCGCCCCGGTCATCGTTGCGGATACGGATGGCTTCCGCGACATCGTAGATAAAGATTTTGCCGTCACCGATATTGCCCGTTCGCGCTGCTGCAGCGAGCGTGCGAATAGCTTCTTCTGTGCGGGCGTCAGGCAGGATAAGTTCCACCTTCATCTTGGGCAGAAGGTCGACATTGTATTCGTGTCCACGGTATACCTCTTTGTGGCCTTTCTGACGACCGTGACCACGCACTTCCGTGATGGTCATACCGTCAATGCCGATGCCTTTGAGAGCTTCTTTAACTTCCTCAAGTTTGAATGGCTGAATGATGGCTTCGATCTTTTTCATGTGCGTATTCTCTTTGTCAGTCACTACGCGTCGAGGTTATAGCCTTCCTCGCCATGCTGGGTCAGGTCGAGGCCAGTTTGTTCGTCGCGCGCTTCTATGCGGACGCCCACGATAAGGTCCACGATCTTCAGGATCACCAGAGATCCGACGATACCCAGAGCGATGGCGATCCCGGACCCAATTGCCTGATTGACGATTTGCGAGCCGTGACCGTCGACGAGTCCCAGAGCGGCCGGCTGTCCCGCTGCATCCTTGAGTGCATTGTTCACGGCATTGGTTGCGAACACTCCGGTGAGCAGCGCTCCCAACGTTCCACCGATGCCGTGCACGCCGAAGGCATCGAGGGAATCGTCGTATCCGAACTGATTCTTGACGACAGCGACCATAAGGTAGCAGATCACACCGGCAAGGAATCCGATCAGTAGTGCGGGCATAGGCTGGACGAACCCGGAGGCTGGAGTGATTGCGACCAGACCTGCGACGGCCCCTGAGATAGCTCCGAGAATGCTGGGCTTTCCGTGCTTCATCCATTCGGCGGCAACCCATCCGAGCGCACCTGCGGCCGCTCCGAAATGAGTCGCCACGAAAGCGCTGGTGGCCAGGCCGGAAGCCCCTAATGCCGAACCTGCGTTGAATCCAAACCAGCCCACCCAGAGGAGACAGGCACCGATGAAGCTCAACACAAGACTGTGCGGCTTCATGGGCTCTACCGGATAGCCTTTGCGTTTTCCGAGGTAAAGGGCGCATACCAGGGCCGAAACACCCGAGGTGATATGGACCACGGTTCCACCGGCGAAATCGAAGCAGGGAATTGTTCCGCCCAGATACGCGTTCAGTAGACCGCCTTTACCCCACACCATGTGTGCCATCGGAAAGTACACGATGAGGGACCAGAGAACCGTATACAGCAGCATCGCCGTGAACTTCATGCGTTCTGCAAACGCGCCCGAGATAAGCGCCGGCGTAATGATGGCGAACATCAGCTGATAAACCATGAACGTCTGATGTGGGATAGTGGCGGCGTAATCGGAGTTAGGCTCCGCTCCGACTCCATTGAGGAAGGAATACCGCAGGTCCCCAAAGAAAGGAGTAGCTTCTCCAAAGGCGATGCTGTACCCACAAACAGCCCATAGCACCGTAATTACAGCCATCAGGATAAAGCTCTGCATCATAGTCCCGAGGACATTCTTGCGACGAACTAACCCGCCGTAGAACAGAGCCAGTCCCGGTCCGGTCATCATCAGCACCAGAGCAGAACTCATCAGCATCCAGGCGTTATCACCTGCGGATTGGGCGGACTTCACCGCAGCCTCGAGTGCTGCGATCTTGTCGTCCTGTGCCCAGGCGCTTGTTGCAGTCAGTGTAAGTAGCCCCAGCAGTATGCCGGGGACGGACAGGGATTGGAACCGTCCTCTCGAAAACATTTGCACCTCAGCGCGAAAGAGTGGTGATTCAGGTTTTCTCCACTATGCAACGGACCAATGTTTTGGGGAAGCTAATCCTTTCAATCGGACCGATCAAAATTTCTAATTGGATACCTCGGTAGTCCCGAAGTTAGGATTGCAGCATTCAGTTTGACTGAATAGTTCGGAAAACCAAGTAGAGGAACTGTACTCCTGTGATGAGACGTGACGCCTGCACGCTGCTATGCGCCGCCTTAGTGGCTGCAATGCCGCTATTTTCGCAAACCGCACCGCAGCCAGACGAGCCTAAACCAAGTGCCCCCGCAGCGTCGATCTGGTCTGCCGGTCCGATAGATTTCAGTGGTCTGGTTGATGGTTATTACAGCTTAAACTTCAACCATCCCGCCAGCAAAAACAACGTGATCAGGAACTTCGACGTAAAGGCGAATCAGTTCAGTTTGAATTTTGCAAAGCTGACGATGGAGCACGGCGCAGATCCTGTCGGGTTCAAGCTCGAACTGGCTGCGGGCCGCGCCATGGATGTCTTTCATGCAACGGACCCAGCTGGAGTTGAGGTAGTCAAGCACCTTCTCCAGGCATATGTAAGTGTAAAACCGACTAACTGGAAAGGTTTTCAGTTCGACTTCGGTAAGTTTGTCACCAGCGCCGGCGCTGAACTTACTGAAACGCACCTGAACTGGAATTACTCCCGGTCGCTGCTGTTCACAAATGGACCTTACTATCATTTTGGCGCCCGTACATCAATGCCACTCGGCAAGAACTGGACTGCCGGTGTTCAGCTTGTCAATGGATGGAACAACGTCGAGGACAACAATGCCGCAAAGACAGTAGGCCTGACATCCGCGTTTACATCGTCGAAGTTCACCTGGGCAAACAACTATTACTTTGGAAATGAGAAAACCGATACCGCCGACGGAGTCAATGTCAAGGCACCGGGATTGCGGCATTTTATCGATACTGTGGTTGGCATCAATCCGAGCGGGCGGGTAAGTGGTCTATTCAACTTCGACTATGGCGTGGATAAAAACCCCCTTGCTTCCGACAACGAATTCTACGGCTTCTCTGTGCTGGCACGCGTTATCGGGAATGACATGTTCTCCTTTAGCCCACGTTACGACTGGTATCGCGATCGGGATGGCTTCATCACGGGTGCACCGAAGAAGCTGCAGGAGTTCACCATCACTGGAGACATGAAGCTAAAGCAAGGCTTCCTTGCGCGACTGGAATACCGGCGCGACTGGTCCGATGTTCCTTTCTTTGACCGAGGTAACGAACTGGCGAGCAGCAAGAATCAAAACACTCTGCTGCTGGGTTTTATTGTCTACTTTGGACCTAAGCCTTAGGGTAGTTTGTTTTCGAGCAGTACGGTGGCTGTGACGTTTACCGCATCCACGTCGACGCCGCAGCCTTCCTCATTTTCGTAGATCTCCAGCTTTCTGGGATCCTGGCCCGGAGCAAGCAACGTTGCTTTACCGTACTTTCCGAGCAGGTGAACCGTCACGTTCTCCACCGGGTAACCGGAGTAATTGACCAAGTGCAACGCGGCCGTTTTGCCATCTTCGGTTGCAGTGAGATTGGAAAGCATGCTGGCGACATTAAAGAGCCGCGCGCCGAGATTTCGCCTTCCTGTCATGTGATTCATCTCTTTCCAGATCTCATCCAGAGTTTTGACGTCTGCATCGCTTAGCGTCACTCGTTCGGTGGTGACGGGGGGGAACTTCCAGGTAGCGGGGCCGCTAAGCGTGGCGCCTCCCGCTTTGCGAAACGCGACAAGGGCAGCCTGCTGCTGCGGGTTGAGCGAGGAAGGATCGACATTCACTGCCATGCTGACGCCATGCATGGATTCCGGAGCAAGGCTGTGGGTGGGCACGGCACGAACAGGCGTGTGCTTGACGGCAATCATGTCGAGAACGCCACCGGAGTAGAGCGCTCCGCTGCCGATATCCTGGACGATTGCAAGTTGACTATACGGCTGCAGCGAGCGCCATTCGGCGTGCTGTTCAAACCATGTGCTGAGAGCCAGTATGCGTTTCCATTCCCGGATTGCTGAGGCCTCTGCCGCGTCGAGCCGTTTCCACATGTCGGAGTCGAGGGCTATCACCCAGCGTGCTCCGATGATCGCTGCGTCGGCGACCGCCTGCATGTACCTTTCAGCGGTGACTACAGTTTTCTCAGGAGGGACATTGCCGATCCAGATTGCAGCAGCGGGAGCAGCGGCTCGGGCAAAGCGGAGAAAGCCGCCATTGGTATTGATCCAGGGCGCTCCGCTGGGAGCTGCTTTGGTGCTGCCTTCTTCTTCTGCCTGAATTCCGGGCCAAACTCCCTGACTGGTTGCGACGACTGGTGTGTCTGCAAAGCGCATCCGGGCCCGGGACAGCATAGAAATCACAGGAACGCGCCCTGGCGAAAGGCTGTCCTCCAGGCTGGCCTGCTGGGATTGCGAATAGTCCCCTTCCAGCACGATGCCATCGAGTACACCCTCGGCTGTCAGCCGGGTGACCTCGCTGGCCTGCTGGCCCTGCCGAAGAACTCCGACGACAGCCAGATTGCGCTTATGAGCAGCATCTGGAATCGGGGACTGCCATTGGTCTTGCTCCAAAAGCAGGCAATTCACTCGCGAACCGTTCAACAATTCCAGAGAGGCAGCGTTCGAAGACATCCAGCGCATTGGGACCCAGTCGGACGGGGTCACGGCCAGCAGGAACAGGGCAGAGAAGAGCATGTCTCTTCTATTTTGTCTGTAGGAAAAGGAAAGCCGGAAGATCCGAAGATCTCCCGGCTTTTGGACGTCCTGAGGTGGCGCTATATTACGGGACCTGGGATGAGATGAAGCGGACCGTCACTGTGGTCGAGGCTTCTTGTCCCACAGAATTGCGGACGGTCAGGCGGAAGATGTAATCTCCAAACTGGCCGCTGAACTGAACGCGTGTTACAGGCTGACCCTGATCGAGAACAGCTGCTCCTGTTCCGAGAGGCGTCCAGATGTAGGTCAAGGCGCCGCCTGCAGGATTTGTGGACTGGCTGGCGTCCAGCGTTGTCTGGCGCTGAATCGTCTGGATTGTGGAAGGCCCGACGATGACGGCAGTGGGCGGAGGCGGTGCGGGAGTGACAGTGACTGTTACTGTACACGTCGCCGTGCGGTCGCCGGAGCCGGTTGCGGTTAGCGTGTAAATGGTGGTTGCCGTCGGATTCACGGTAACCGGTCCGTTAAGTCCTGCGCTGGGAACTGCGGGCGAGAACGTAACCCGATCTGCGTTCTGCGTGAAGTAGTTGATCGTAACTGCGCCGCCCGAACTAGTAAGTGTTGCGGGTGTCGCTGCGCAACCACCGATGACAGGTGCTACCGATGGATTGACCGTAATTACTGCAGTCGCCTGGCTGGTGCCTGACTGATTTCGGGCCGACAAAGTGTAAGTGGTCGTGGTGGCCGGTGATACCGAGCGGGTTCCCTGAGCAGGAACTTCACCCAGCCCGCTGATGTTAACAGACTCGGCGTTCTCCACGTTCCAGGTGAGTGTTGATGACTGACCTGCGGTGATGGTCGACGGAGTGCCTGTAAACGCGATGATTCGTGGCGCTGTTCCCGCGGGATTGACCGTTACCGTCAGGTTGCACGTTGCAGGCCCCCCCGCGCTGGTCGCGGTCAAAACGTAAGTGGTCGTTTGCGCTGGAGTCACGACACGCAACCCACTAAGTTCGACAGTGCCGATGCCGGGGGAAATTGTCACACTATCCGCGTTGGACGTGGAGTAATTGATGGTGGCAGGCTGGCCTGCGGTAATGGTTGTTGGCGTTATGCTGCCGGTCAGGAACTGAGCCGCCGTGCGTGGCGCTACAGTAATGGTAGCATTGGCACTAGACTCGCCGAGAGCGTTTCGGGCGGTAAGTGTGAAGGTGACGGTGG
>JACMLA010000359.1 GCA_014379815.1 Bryobacteraceae bacterium
AACAGATTTGCCCTGATATGTTGTTTACTGTTCTTCCTGACAGGTGTTGTCTGGGTCTGGAGGCCGGGTATTCAAGCAGACGAAGCACTGTTTGGAGCAGGTATTTATAAGCCCTTCTGGGATTCCGACGCGAAGGTCCGGGTCTTTGGACACGACTATTCCCTGATGGTCATGAGTTATGTGGGCACCCTGAAGGCCCGCATCTGGTCACCTGTTTTTCGCTTTTTGGGTGTGAGTGCAGGCACCATTCGGATTCCTGCGTTAGTGATAGGAACCCTGAGTGTCTGGTGGTTCTACCGTTTGCTGCTTCGCACTCTGGGAACCCGTGCGGCGGTCGCAGGATGTGCTCTGCTGGCGACCGACAGTCTTTATCTTCTGACGATTAAATGGGACTGGGGCCCCGTTGCTCTGCAGCACACATTGCTGATCGGCGGCCTGCTCGCGATTGTGGCCTGGAAACAGGAGGGCAAGCTCTTACTACTGGGTCTTGGCTTTTTTGCATTTGGACTCGCCATGTGGGATAAGGCCCTGTTCATCTGGTCCCTGGTCGGACTGACTGCCGCAACTGCGGTTGTGTTTCCCCGCGCCTTGCGAACATCGGTCACGCCTCTGACGCTGGCTGTTGCCGGAGGCTGTTTTCTGGTGGGCGCGGCCCCTCTGATCATCTACAACGTTCGGCAGGATTTTGTCACATTTCGCTCCAATGCTATTAGGACGACTGAGGATCTCAAGTACAAGGTGACGCTCCTGCAGGACACCGTAGACAGTTCCGCCATGTTTGGTCTGGTGGTCCGAAACGATTGGGAACAGCCTGTTCGTACGCCGGACAAGATGCTGGAGATCGGGACAGTCAAGCTCTCGGAGATCACAGGTAATCCGCGGCACAACCTGCAGCTCTGGCTGGTGGTGATCAGCGTCGCCGCCCTCCCGCTTTTCTGGACGACACCGTATCGCAAGGCCGTGCAGTTCGCACTTGTTTTCGCGGTCGTTACCTGGGCCCAGATGGCATCGGCGCAGAACGGCGGCACAAGCGTCCACCAGACGATACTGCTGTGGCCTATGCCTGCTTTGATCGCGGCTGCGGGAATTGCCGCGATGGCGGACCGCGCGGAACGTCCATGGAGGCTGGTTGGCGTTATTACGACAGTGGCAATGCTGGGCGGACTTCTCGTCACCAGCGCCTATTACCGGGATGTCTTGCGAAGCGGAGGCACCACGGCATGGACTGAGGCAATTTATGGGGCTGCGAAATATCTCAAGGAGCGCAAACCAAAAGAGATCTTCATCATGGAATGGGGCCTGTTCGACAACTTAAGAGTTTTAGGAAAAGGCCAGTTCAAACTTGCAATTGCGAGTGATCCTGAGGCAAATTCTCTTGAGAACAGGGCGGCAGCCCAGCAGATTTCAGACCCCGAAAACGTGTTTGTCACGCATACCGCCGGCAACGAGACTGAGCCTGGACGCACGGCCCGCATTGTCAGGTACGCCGAAACGCTCGGCTACCGGAGGTCTGAGACGAAACGGTTTGCCGACACAAACGGACGTCCCATGATCGAGATCTTGTCGTTCGAAAGGCAGCAGTAACTGGCGGCTGGCGAGCCACGTCGGGTTATCAGGAAAGCATTCCACTCCAAGAACGAGCATTGAGGCCCGCAGAATCTAGGCGGGCTTTTTTTTCGAAGTCAGCGCCTTCGACGGCAGGAGCGGCAAAGACCGATGTGCTCCGCCACTGATCGTTCGCATAGCCGAACCAAGAGCAGGGGCAACCAGCGTAATAGGCGCCTCGCCAGCACCGGCAGACGGAATATCGCGCCGGTCTATCAGTACGACTTCTATGGCGGGAAGATCGGCAAAACGGGGGACTCGATACTGCGACAACTTCGTCGTCGTGATCTGCCGTGAATCGAACTGCAGCTGCTCCCACAAGGCTCCGCCGATCCCTTGAATCAAGGCTCCTGCGGCCTGATTGCGCAACATGTCGGGATTCAGAATCGCGCCCACGTCCATTGCCAGCACCATGCGAAGGGCACCTGAGAGGTCCGGCCGTATCTCGGTGAAGAGGGCATAGCGGCCTTCTTTCTCGAGATTACAAGCTACGCCAAACGCCTTTTTTCTGGTCCAGCCAAAACGCTCCGCTCCGGCTTTCAGAACGGCTTTCAGACGGTCGTCTTCGACGTTGCGAAAGCGGTACTCCAGAGGGTCGGCATTCAGGCTTGTCGCAATCTCATCGACATGCATCTCTCGTGCAAACGTGTTGGCTACGCCTGCGAGCGATCGGTACGAACCCTGGCGCAGAGGCGCCTGCGCCCGATGAAACTCGCAGGACAGGTGTGGAATTGCATAGGGCGGAGTCAGAGATGCGGCCCCGGCGTTAAAGTTCAAGTGCTGCCAGGAGTGAATACGCCCCGTTTCATCTATGCCCGCCTTCATCTCGATGACGCCTGCAGGACGCGAGTAGGACGCGGTGAACTCCTCTTCTCGTGACCACGCCAGCTTGACCGGACGACCCTCGGCCTCCTGCGCAAGCTTCGAGGCTTCAATCTCGCACTCGCCGCGCTGCTTGCCACCGTAACCTCCACCGACATCGCATGCAATCACCCGGACGTCGGATTCTGCTACGCGAAACGCTGCGGCTAATTCTTTCCGGACCAGAAACGGCGCTTGCGTACCGGACCAGACTGTTAGCTTGCGACCGGTCCACTGCGCAATCGCGGCGCGGGGTTCCAGAGGTACGTGCGCAATGTTCGGCAGCGTGTAAAGCGCTTCGAACGTGCGCTCACTCTCGTTAAAGCCGTCGAAGATATCGCCGCTTTTGACCAGCGCCGGATACCGCCCGCCTTCGCCAGCTTTGGGTGCTGTTGCCGTTTTGCGAAACTGCCCATACATCTCGTCCAGCGAGGGAAGAGTTTCTAAGTTCCACTGCACGTCGGCCGCTGCTGCCTGCCCGCGTGCCTGATCGCGGGTCTTCGCGATCACACCGGCGAAGTCTCCATCCCTGACCCGCTTCACCGTAGACGGGGAGGAGAAGCGGACCAGCTTTGCTTTATGGCCGGTTGGGCGCACTACAGCGCCGTGCAGCAGATCCTGCAAGCCGGGATGCTCGCGGTTCAGATCTGTTGCATACTTCAGGCGGCCGGTTACGATGTCACGACCGGATACAGGGAGCAGGGAAGTTCCGCAGACCTTCCAGTCCGAGGGGTCTACAGGTGCTGTGGCCTTCCGGGCGGAAGCCGCAGCCGCCCGAATCACCGGAACTGTTACCGGTGCAGTGAGACTTCCCCAGGTGCCGCCGTCGTCAGGCACGAGGAGCGTATCTCCCATCACGACTTTCACCGTGGACGGAGCAACCTGCATCTCCTCTGCAACCACCTGGGTCAGGATGGTCCGGGTACCCTGACCCATCTCCACTTTGCCTGTAAAAAGCGTGATCCCGCCGCCGTCGCCCACATGAATACGGGCGAGTACTTCATCTGCCCTGGCGCTGGAAGGGCGCAACAGCGAAACCACAACTCCCAGACCGAGACCGGCCAGTTCGCGCCTGCTTATCTGAAAATGAAAGTCCTTTTCATCGCATGTTTCACCTTGCCATTGCCGGATGTATTCAGCTTTTGGATCCATTTCCGGCGGCTCCACTTTGGGAATCATGCGCGTGCCTCTCGTTTAACCATAAGCTATATCCCGGCAAGTACAGTCCAGCGAGCAAGGGAAGCAATGCCATGTGGTGGCGCGCTGCCGGTTCGAGAAGCGCATGCACGCAGAATGCGAGAAGAATCACCAGCGATGCCCAGACGACTGGTACCTCTTCAAAGGTCCACGTTTTGAGCAGTCTAAGAGCTCCAAAACAACAAGCGGCCACGAATGCGGCCCAGAACAGTTGAACCGACGCTCGCAGCAGTTGGCGCACCTCATCGCTAAATGGCGGATCCGGGCCATAAGCTGTGTCGGGAATGCTGGTTTCGCCTCCCCACATATACACAATTCGCTTTGCCGTACGACTCACAAACAGCGACGGATTCGCGGCGATGTACTCCAGTGCCAATTTGCGTTGCAGCTTGTCCTGGGAGATTGGAGTAAGCTCAACTCCAATTTGCCGGGTCTCCATATAAATGCCGTCGCTGTCGGGGTGATTGGAAGACAGCAGAGTTAACCCAAAGTTGCTGGATACCGGACCTACCTCATGAAACCGGTTGTAGTTGCGGAGGATCCACGGCGCAATCACCAGCATGCTGCTCAATGCCATGACCACGCCGGCAGGAATGGCGATTCTGCGGGCCCGGTCGCTGAACAGCAATGCCGCCCCTGCAAGGATCGGCGCAAGCTGAAAGGTTGGGCGTACGAGGGT